>CACZNP010000220.1 GCA_902782545.1 uncultured Bacteroidales bacterium | reverse complement strand
GTGTCGCTTGTGTCAATGCCCCGACGGGCGCACAAAGTCTCGAGTTCGTCGGGATTCTCGGTGACATCCCACACATAGATGTGTGTTCCGTCGTCGTGGGGTATGTCTTTTAGAAAAGGCAAAGTGAGTGGTTTTTTAAGGAGTGAAGGTTATTGAATGGTTTTGTCATCGTCGATTTTCACTTTCACTTTGGCGATGCGGTATCGAACCACTTTTGTGACCGTGAATGTGAATGGGCCGCAGGTGATGGACTCGTTTTCCTTGAGGAAATCGCCCTTGATGTTGAGCAACAATCCCGCTATGGTCTCGGCATCGTCGGTTTTGTCGCCCAGCACATCTTCATCTTTTTCAATGACTCGGAAGAAATCGCTCAGCAAGGTTTTCCCATCGAAGATGTAGGTGTTTTGGTTCAGTCTGGTGTAGAACTTCTCTTCGGTGTCGTACTCGTCGTCGATATCGCCCACAATTTCCTCCAGCACGTCCTCCAGGGTGGCGATGCCTTGTGTGCATCCGTACTCATCAACGATGATGGCCATGTGCATTTTTTTCTTGCGGAAGTCTTCGAGTAGGTCATCGATCATTCGGGTCTCGGGGACGAAATAGGCGGGTCGCATCAGGTTTTGCCAGCGGAAGTTGTCGTCCCGCTTGCCGATATAGGGCAGCAAGTCCTTGGCATAGAGGATGCCCTTGATGTTGTCGGGTTGCTCATCGTAGACAGGCATTCGCGAATAGCCCGTCTCGATGACTTTGTTCACCACGTCGCTAAATTTGTCATTGTAATCTATGTCGACCACATCGATGCGTGGCCGCATGATTTCGCTCACGGTCTTCTCCCCGAAGGTGAGGATTCCCTCGAGCAGTTCTTTTTCCTCCTCGCTCTTCATGTCGCTGCGCTCCAACGCGTGCGACAGGTCATCCATCGAGATGTCGTCGGCCTGCTTGGTGACAACTTTGTTGACAATGCGCGTGCCCTTGACCATGACGCGAGACAATGGCGCAAACAACTTCACTGCCACACTGAGTGGCGCCGCTGTGAGAGCCGCAAACTGCCGGTTGTTGTTGGTGGCATACAGTTTGGGAATCACTTCTCCAAACAGAAGAATCAAGAACGTGAGGATGATGGTTTGTACCAGAAAGTCGACCACCGCACTGTTGAAGTTGAAAATCTGGTTCATGGCGTAATTGAGTACAATCACAATCATGATATTGACCAGGTTATTGCCAATGAGAATGGTGGCCAATAACCGCTCGGGGTTGGCCAGCAAGGCGGTGACGCGATTGCGCTGATGCTCATCGTCGATGCGTTCCACATCGTCGGGAGTGAGTGAGAAAAAAGCGATTTCCGAGCCTGAGTTGAAAGCCGACAGGACAAGGCCTGCCATTGCCACCAGGATGGCTATGATACTGCCCACAGTGGGGAGGTTGACGGTCAGTGGGGATTGTTGTGCTGCAGCGAGTGCTTGGCACAAAAAATTCAGACTACATAAATAAGGGTCAGGGTCCAAAATTCAGTGAATGATTGGTTATACGGCTGCAAAGATAATAAATTATTGGTAATAATCGATCATGCGTGATAGAGAATTCATCATTGTGGCATTATCCGATGCCGTGCTTGTACAGATCGTACTTCTGAAGGGATGTAGGCGAGGAGGCAGCCTTTTCTTGCCAATTGCGGTAACGGGGTCGGTTCACCCAGCGCTCCACAACATAGGCCAGGGCGGTGAAAATGCCGCAATGCAGCCACAGCATGCTCAGTTGATGCGTGACGCTGCGAAGTGTGGCGCCATCGCTTTGCATGAGCACATAGGCATTGCACATCCAGGTGGCCGGCACACAATCGCCCACTGCCAACCAAAACCGGCTCATCTCGTGGCGAGGCCATGAGGCACCGGTCAGGAACACGAAAACCACACTGGTGAAAACCATCAGCAGGAACACCGACTCGCGCTCGTTGACAAATGCCCGCAAGACCTGTCCCATCATGGCCGAGGCAATGATGAATGGCACGGCAAGCACCACGATGCTGAAAAGGCTGGCGTTCTGTGGGAAATCGAACAGCATCGGCACAAGATACAGGGCATAAATCACCGGAAGGATGTAGATGAATTGATAACAAACCATCTTGCCAACCAGCGTTGCGCCAGGGCGGGCCTCAACCTCAAGGGGATCAATGCCGGCATTGCGCCTGCGGCGCTCAATGCTGCCGCCATGCAGCATTCCGATGCCGAGCAGCATGCTCTGCTGTATCACCAGCGGCAGGATAAACAGCAGTATCGCACTGGCCAGGCCCATGCCGGTGTTGCCGATAGGCACCTGTCGGTTTTCTATCACAGCGCCGTGGTTGTAGAGAACAGGAGCCACTGCCTCGTGCAGGATGTCGGCCCCCATCTCTTGAGTGACGTTGGTGGCGGCCATGAGAATGTTCTTGTAGCGGAACATCAATCCCATGTCGGCCACGACCGTGATGTGGGCTTGCTGGCGTAAACCCACTTTCTGCTCAAACTCGCGTGGAATGGCCACAATGCCGTAGGCCTGTTTTCGTGCCAGCATGTCGCGGGCCTCCTGCATGGTGGCGGCATAAGCCACAACGGCCACTTCGGGGGTGGCGTCGAGCCGCCGCGCCAACTCACGCGACAATTGTGAGCGGCAGTCGTCAATCACCACCACAGGCATGTTATGCTCCACCTCGGTGTTGTAAATCAGCGAATAAAGAACGGGATAAACGGCGCACAACAACAAGAAGAAAATCACCACGCCCTTGTCGTTGAACGTGAGCGTGAACTCGCGGCGGCATACCCGATACGCCTCCACCAACCAGCGCCATATGGAATTGTTGCTATGGGACATACACAGGGTTTTTACATTCGTTTTTCAGTCGCCACGTCAGTAGCAGCGGCAGCAACACAAACACTCCGAGCATGGCATAATAGACCCGTGAATAGTACAGGCCGATGCCATTCAACGCTTGGTCGATCGACAAGAGGAAATAATACTTTGAGGGCACGGTATATCCCAGTGCCCGCACCCATGGATACATGGCCTCTTCAGGAAGCGAAAAACCACAGAATGAGAAGGATAGCATGCCCAGAAGCGAGCATAGCGTGCAACCGTAGCGAAAGTTGGGCGTGATGCAAAACATGGTGATGGCAAATCCTTGGTTGGCCATCACAAACATAGGCATGGCCAGCAACATGTGCCATGGATTGCAGTTCAACGGCAGATGGTAAATGCCGTACATGAGCCACTGTATGAACCACCCCACGGCAGTAAAGACCACGGTCTGCGGCAGCAGTTTGCCGGTGAGGGCAAGCACCAT
>CACZNP010000219.1 GCA_902782545.1 uncultured Bacteroidales bacterium | reverse complement strand
GTGTGTTCTCATCGCCTTGCGAGGCAAACATGTTCATATCCTTGTCGATGTAGATGCGGGTGGTGGGCTTGAGCGATGTCTGTTGGCTGCTCTGCGGCAGGTTCACCTCGAGAGCCGAGGGGAAGACAAACGTCGACGTCACCATGAAGAAGATGAGCAGCAGGAAGATGACATCGGTCATGGACGCCATGCTGAACATCGACAGGGTTTCGTGTTGTCTTTTCAGAGCCATGTTGATAACGCTTTAGGGTGGGTGAAGTGTTTATTGCTTGGCAGGCTCGTTGAGCAGGTCCATGAATTCCATGGTTTTGCCCTCAAGTTTGTTCATCACTTTGTTGACCCGCGAGGTGAGGTAGTTGTAGGCAAACAGTGCGATGATGCCCACGATGAGACCGCCCACGGTAGTGACCAGTGCCTCGTAGATGCCGCTGGCCAGAATGGTGACGTTGCTGTTGTTGCCTGCACTGGCCAATTGGAAGAAAGCCTGCACCATACCGGTGACCGTGCCCAAGAAACCAATCATGGGCGCTCCGGCAGCGGTGGTGGCCAGCCAGCCAAACCCTTTCTCCAGTTTGGCGATTTCCATATTACCCACGTTTTCGATGGCAACCAGCACATCGTTCATGGGTCGTCCTATGCGAGTCACACCCTTTTCAATCATTCGTGCGGCTGGCGTGTCGGTGTCTTTGCACAATTGGAGTGCATCGTTCACACGGCCGTCGTGGATGTGGTTCTTGATTTGGTTCATGAAAGTCTTGTCCTCGCGCGAAGCGGCGTTGATGGCGAAGAAGCGCTCGAAGAAGATGTAGATGCTTACGATAGCGAGCAGAGCCAATGGAATCATGAGCCATCCACCGGCCATTGTAAGATTCCACACTGAGAGTTCTTTGACCACTGGTTCGGCGGCTTGTGCGGCCTGTGTGGCGGGAGCCACGGCTTGTGCGACGGTGTCGGCCACAGCCTGTGCGGTGTCGGCTATGGGCTGAATGGCACTGTCGGCTGGAGCCACCTGTGCCAGTATCATGTTGAGTAATGCCATGTTGTTATGAAGTTTTAAATGTTATTGTCAGTTTTGGGAGTGTTATCACTTCAAGCAGTCTTTGTAGGCTTGAATGGTTTGTTCCAAACCCATGTAGAGGGCATCGCTGATGAGCGAGTGGCCAATGGACACTTCGAGCAGATAGGGCACATGCTCTTTGAAGTATTTGAGATTGCGCAGATTCAGGTCGTGGCCGGCATTGAGTCCCAGGCCCACTTTGTGGGCGGTTTGCGCAGCCTCGACATAAGGTGCGACGGCTTTCTCGGGGTCGGTGTCAAAGTCATGAGCGTAGGGCCCTGTGTACAATTCCACGCGGTCGGCGCCGGTGCGTGCCGCCATGCGTATGTTTTCCAAATCGGTTCCCACGAAGATACTGGTGCGGATGCCCACCTCTTTCAGTTGGTCGACAATTCCCGTGAGGAAGTCGAGATGGGATTCCACATCCCATCCACACGAGGAGGTGAGCACGTTGGGCGCATCGGGCACCAAAGTCACTTGCGAGGGCTTTACCATGAGCACCAGGCGCATGAAGTCGTCGGTGGGATATCCTTCGATGTTGAACTCCGTGCGTATGAGAGGCCGCAAGGCGAACACGTCGGCTTGGCGTATGTGTCGCTCATCGGGCCGTGGGTGAACGGTGATGCCGTCGGCACCGAAGCGTTCACAATCCACCGCTACCGTTTCCACATTGGGCACGTCCCCTCCTCTGGCATTTCGCAAGGTGGCTATTTTGTTGATGTTTACACTCAGGTTGGTCATGATCTGTTCGTTTTATTAAGTCAAATGCGGCCAATTTTCGGAAAAATGCGTAATTTTGCCGTTGTGCCACAATGCTTCAATTAGGCAAAGGTACTGCAAACCTTGTGTAACACAAAATAAAAAAACAAAAAAAATAAAAATTATTGATGATGAAACTGCTCATCTTTGGCAATAAGCACCAAGAAAACAAACTGGATGGCATCTTGCGGATGTTCGACATTTTGTGTAAGACTCAGGTGGACGTGTCTGTGGAAAAAGGCTTCCACGACTATCTGTCGGGGCTGTTGGGTGAAGCGACACCCCATGTCCGGGTGTTCAATGCCGAGCAACTCCCTCAGGCCGATGTTGCCATCAGTCTGGGCGGTGACGGCACGTTTTTGGCCACAGTGATGTGGGTGGCTCAACGCGGCCTTCCCATTCTGGGCATCAACTCGGGCCATTTGGGCTATCTCACCGCCACCAGTTTGGACCAGAGCGAGGAGGCCATCAGGCGCTTGATGTCGGGTGACTACACCATCGAGCCACGAACCATGCTGCAAGTGGCCGGCAGTGATATCGACACACCACATCCCTTTGCCCTCAACGAGATTGCCATCCTGCGTCAAGACACGTCATCAATGATTGAGATGGAAACAAGGCTGCGGGGAACTCTGCTCACTACCTACAAGGGCGATGGACTGGTTGTGAGCACGCCCACGGGCAGCACGGCCTACAACATGAGTGTGGGCGGCCCCATTTTGGAGCCCACCACCTCCTGCATGATTTTGTCACCGGTATCGCCTCATTCGCTCAATATGCGTCCGCTGGTGGTGAGTGATGACTCCACGCTCTCCATCACCACCCATTCACGTGCGCCGCACTACCAGGTGAGTATCGACGGTGAGACCATCGTCTGCTCCACGGGCAGCACCGTCACCATAGGGCGGGCCCCCTTTGTGGCCAAGGTCATTCTGCCCAAAGACCACAACTTTGCCCTCACGTTGCGCCACAAACTCCTGTGGGGCACCGATCATCGTTGATGTCGTTGGGCCGATAGCCCCCAATGGCAGAAAACCAATCACGCACCATATCTTCAAAAAAGTGGGATATGGTGCGTGAAATGTGTTGTGGAGTGTGGGTTGTCAACCCTTGATCCAGCGGAGGATTTCTTTGAAGGAGTGTTTCTTGCCGTAGAGAAGAATTCCTGTGCGGTAGATGCGTGCTGCCACCCACACACAGCCAGCGGCTGTGGCATAGAGCAGGACGATGCTCAGGGCCAGTTGCCACAAGGGCACATCGTAGGGCAGGCGCACCATCATCACCACTGGCGATGTGAAAGGTATCATTGAGCACCACACCGCCATGGGACCATTGGGATTCTCGATGCAGGCCATGCCGGCATAGAGTGCCACAACCATAATCATGATGATGGGAGTGGTTGCCTGGGAGGCGTCGCTCGCTTGGTCCACCGCCGAGCCAAAGCCGGCAAACAGTGATGCATAGAGCAAGTAGCCCCCGATGAAGTAGAGCACGAAACTCACCAGGATGGGCACATAGTTCACACTCATCACCATTTGCACGAGGCCAGCCATATCGAAATTGTCGCTTGCCTCCATGGCTGCTTGGACTCCTTCCATCGACCCGGCCGCCGACAGGGCTGCCGGAGCAAACACAGTTGAAGCGATGGCCCCCACAATGGTCATGAGGACAACCCAAATGGCAAGTTGTGTGAGTCCCACAAGAGCCACTCCGATGATTTTGCCCATCATCAACTGGAACGGTTTGCAACTGCTCACGATCACTTCGACGATGCGGTTGGTCTTCTCCTCAATCACCCCATTCATGATCATGGCTCCATAGAGCAGCACGAACATATAGGTGAGGAATGCCAGGATGAGTCCCACCGCCAGAGCCACCTCGGCCGAAGTCTCATTTTCGTTGCCGGCGTCATCCCATTTCACGCTTTTGAGGTCCACGCTCACGCTCGACTCGTCAATCATTCGTTGCAGCCCGGGAACACCGTACGAGGCCACGCGGGCCCGTGTCAGGGTATCGCTCAACTGGCGTGAAATGCGTTCCTTGAGCGACACGTTGATGGTGTTCTCGCTGTAGACAGTCACTGCTGCCGTACTGTCCACATCGGCTGGAATGACCACCACGGCTGCGAGTTGGCCGTTGGCTTTTTTGTAAAACTCATGTGCGTTGGGCACCGTGTCGGCACGAAGCGGCACGAAGTGGAACAGGTCGTTGTCGGCGATGGCGGCGCCATAGCGCCCGCTCTCGTCAATTACCGCCACGGTCTCGGCTTCGCTGGCCGTGTTGTTGAAGTAGGCGATGGCGGCTGGCAGGGCCATGCACAGCATCATGATGATGGGGATGAGCAGTGTCATGACAATGAACGACTTGCGTCCAACGATGGTCATGTATTCTCGGGCAATGATAAGTCGCAATTTTTCCATAGCGGTCAAGCGGTTTTAACGGTTTCGATGAAAATCTCGTGCATGCTGGGCAACACCTCGTGGAAGCCCGCCAGCGCATAGTGGTCGTTGAGCCATGCGATGGCATCGCGCACATCGACACCTGTCTTGAGTTGGATGTGTGTGGCCTTGCCCACAGCAGGTGGTGGCAGCAGGGAGTAGAGGGCCTCGTTGGCCGCGATGGCCTTGTTGCCCTGCAGTTCCACTGCGATGATGTTTTGCTTGTGTTGCTGCTTGATGGCGTCGACGTATCCTTGGAGCACCACTTGCGAGTGGTTGATGAGCGAGATTTGCTCGCACACGGCCTCCACGCTCTCCATGTTGTGGGTGGAGAACAGGATGGTGGCTCCTTCGTCACGCAGCCGCAGGATTTCCATTTTGAGTTGTTCGGCGTTCACAGGGTCAAATCCCGAGAATGGCTCATCAAAGATGAGCAACCGGGGCCGATGGATGACGGTGGCGATGAACTGCACCTTTTGCGCCATGCCTTTCGACAGCGCCTCCACCTTCTTGTTCTCCCACTCGGTGAGGTCGAAGCGTGCCAGCCACTCACGCATGGTGTTGCGTGCATCCAGTTTGCCCATACCTTTGAGCCGAGCAAGATACACGATTTGCTCGCCCACCTTCATTTTCTTGTATAGTCCCCGCTCCTCGGGCAGATAGCCGATGTGTGCTATGTCGTCGAGTTTCATGGGTCGTCCGTTCATGAGCACCTCGCCGCTGTCCTGGCGGGTGATCATGTTGATGATGCGGATGAGTGAGGTCTTGCCGGCGCCGTTGGGTCCCAGCAGGCCATAGATGCACCCTTCGGGCACATTAAGGTCGACGTGATTCAGTGCCACATGTCCGTCGTACTGCTTGACCACGTCTTTCACTTCGATGAAAAGATTGCTCATGATGTCCGGGTTATTGTTTTTTTGCTCTTGTCTCCCATGGCAGCAGCCCTTGCTCTTCGGCTTTGATGATCACGGGCATGCCCACATAGGCATATTTGCTCTTGAGAGTGATGATGTCCTTGTCGAGCAAGCGGATGCAGCCTTCGCTGGCGCGTCCGGGCACGCTCTTCTCGTTGTTGGTGCTTCCGTGGATGCCTATGCCGCTGTGCCCGGGAGTGAGCAGTCGCAGAAACCAGTGCCCGTAGGCAAGAATGTTTCCTCGTCCGTCCTTGAAGTCGTGTTTCCAAGTGGAAGCGTCCTGGATGGCGGTGATTTTGAACGGCTTGCCAGCAGGTGACTCGGGAGTGCGCATGTCGCCCACGCGTTGCTTGTTCCCCTTGTTCTTGCTCAAGCACACCGGGAATTGTGCCAGCAGCACAGTGTCTTTGCCGCGGCGGTCATACACGCGCAAGTTGAGGTCTTTTTTTGAAATGACGATGAAGGCCGTTCCGGCAGGTTTTTTTGCCGTGGCGGTGGTTGTTGCACGTTGGGTCGATGTTTTTTTCTTGGTCGACGTTTTTGCGGCCATGGCCAGTGGCATCAGGCACACCAGCAGCAGGAGGATGGTTTTCTTGAGTTTCATCACTTTGATTCTGAATGATTGTTTTTTGTTATAAAGACGCGCGGCAACTGCGGTTCATTACACGCGAGAGCGTTAAAAATCGTGAAGTCTTGCGGCATTATGTTGCAAAAGTAATGAAATCCAACGATTATTCAGTAAGTTTGTGTCAAAAATTCACCACAATGGATTCCACGACCCACATCCGTGACTTCCTCGAGCGGGAAATCGTGCCCCGTTACGACGATTTCGATGCCGGCCACCGTCGCGACCACGTTCACCATGTGATGGAACAGGCATTGGCCCTGGCGCGGTTCTATCCCCATGTGGACCGCAACATGGTGCTCGTGGCAGCCGCCTATCACGACCTGGGGCTTGCCGAAGGACGCGACAACCACCACACCGTCGGTGCCCGCATCCTGCGCGAGGACCATCGGTTGTTGCAGTGGTTCACTCCCGAACAAATTGCCGTTATGGCCGACGCTGCCGAGGATCACCGCGCCTCCAGCGACCATGAGCCTCGCACCATCTACGGACGCATCGTGGCCGAAGCCGACCGCCACATCGATGCTGTCACTATTGTGCGAAGGGCATTGCAATATGGCTTGGCGCATTATCCCCAACTCGACCGCGAGGGACAATTCACACGCTTGTGCGAACACATGCGCGACAAATATGACACGGGCGGATACCTCAAGGTGTGGATACCACAAAGCGACAACGCCCAGCGGTTGCAGGAATTCCGCGATTTGCTCCACTCTCCCGGCGCTTTGCGCCAACTCTTTGATTCTCTTTACGAAACCGAACAACAACCATCCAATCACACACCATGAAACGCCTTTCTTTGTTACTCGCCCTGTTGACTGTCTCGACCGCAATGCTTGACGCCGGTCCAGTCATATATGCCTACCGCAACTATCAGTACGATGCCCGCGAGGCCAGTGTGTGCGGACCTGTCAAATTCGACGCCGAATCCCCCACACAGGTCACGCTCATTGCCGACCAAACGCGCAAGGGTGACTGCTACGCAGGTACCTATTACAATTACAAATGGTATGCCCAAATCACGCTCAACGGAACGCAGAGCAGCGTGGAAGGCCTGTACAGCATCGATCTGGCGACAGGCGAGCGTTCTGTGATAGGGCGATCAGGCAGCCAATTGAACGACATGGCCTATGACTACTCGGCTGGAGTGATGTACGGAATCCGCAACGGCAACACACACTTGATGACTGTGAATCTGAGCACAGGTGCCACCAAAAGTGTGGCAGCGTTCAAGAATGCCGTTGGCGGAGGGAGCCTGTACGTGCTGGCGATTGCGGTCACCATCGATGGGGTGATGTACGGGGTTGCCACCGACGACAACCTCTACACCATCGACACCGGTTCGGCCTTGTGTACCCTGGTAGGGCCTTTGGGGGTAAACGC
>CACZNP010000218.1 GCA_902782545.1 uncultured Bacteroidales bacterium | reverse complement strand
TTGATTTGCGCGATGATGATGCGCGACGACTCCACAGCCGAGACGGCCAAGTCGGCCGACATGCCATAGCTGCAATACCCGTTCTCGTCGGGTGGCGAGCAGTTGATGAAAGCTATGTCGAGCGGCAACTGGCGGCTACGGAACAGGAATGGGATCTCGCCCAAGAAGGCGGGAATCATCGAGCCATAACCCTCGCGCACCCAGCGGCGCTGGTCGGCACACAGGAAAAGGCTCTTGGTGATGAACGCGTCTTTATACTCTGGCTTGCAGAACGGGGCTTCGCCCTTGGTGATGTTGAAGGCCGAGTAGATGATGACATCTTTCAACTCGTTGCCACGGCGGGCGAGCGCCTGTTCGAGCACATCGGGCACTGAGGTGCTGCCCTGGATGTAAATGGAATCTCCGTTGTTGACAAGGCGCATGGCCTCGTCGGCGGTCATGTAGTTCATTATGTCGTAATATTGTGGTTAGTTGAGTTGAGCGAATAGTGCGAGATGGTCGTCGAGGCGTTTCATGTCATCGTCGGTCTTCAGCGCCGACACACAGGCACGGATGCCTGGTTGCTCACTGCCCGTCGTGTTAAGGGTGATGGCGGCCACACCGCAGCGCAGCAGTTTGGTAATGAGCTCGGCGTTGCCCATGCCATGATAACCCACCGTAAAGAAGAAGCCGTCGCTCACCGGGCGGTCGATATCCTTGTCGTAGACGATATTGAACCCATGACGCTCAAAGATTTCCTTCACGATAGTGGCACGGCGGCCATATTCCCTCACGTCTTCCACAAAGTGGTAAGTGCCGTCGGCAGCTGCGCCCAGCATGGCGGCAACACCCAGTTGTGTTGAGTGCGATGCCCCCGAAGAGGCAGCATACAGGAAGGTGAGGATGTAGTTGTCGCCCATACGGCCCAGGCCGTAGCGCTCACGAAGTGTGGCATACTCCCGATGGAACAGCTTTGGTGAGAAAGCGATAATGCCCAAGCGCTCGCCAGCATAGCTGAAAATCTTCGAGGCCGACATCATCATCACATAGTTGTCGGTGAAACGGGCGATGGTGGGCTGATAAGGCGGCTCATAGGGATGCGACATGTCTTCTCTGAAATCCATGCACATGTAGGCCATGTCTTCCAACACGATGACATCATATTTTGTCGCCAGGCGGCCTATCGTCTCCAGTTCGTTGTCGGTGAGGCACACCCACGTGGGGTTGTTGGGGTTGCTGTAAATGATTGCGGCTATATTGCCCTGGCTAAAGTATTCTTCCAGTTTGGGACCCAGTTTCTCATCCCGGTAGTCATAGATATCGAAGGATGCCTTCTTGATGCCCAGCACGGTGGCCTGGGTCATTTGAGCCGGGAATCCAGGATTGACAAACAAGATGGTGTCTTTCTCGGGATGGAGCTGCGAACACAGCAGTTCAAGGTTGAAACAGCCCTGCATGCTACCCACGGTGGGCACGACACACTCGGCGGGGATGTCTTGATTTAAGAATGCCTTGATAAATCGCGAGGCATTCTGCTTGAACGGTGGTTCTCCGGCCAGATTAGGATAAATCGAAGCCACGCCTCGGTCGAGAGCAGCTTTTTGGGCCTCGATACCGATTTGGCTCGGTGGCAACCCTGGCACGCCTATCTCAAGGTGCACAAAGGGTTCTCCAGCCTCTTTTTCCAGCGCGTTAGTAAGTGCCACGCTCTGTCGTATAGTGGCGTTAGAGATGTCGGCAATGTCCATGCGCGACAATATTTCGTTTAAGACTGATTCTTGAATAGGAAGGTTCATGAGTGGTATTATCTATTGAGTTGAGGGGGGGGAGAAAAGAAAGTAACTCATGCGCAGGCAATTAATGGCTATAACCTGCGCATGAGGATGAATTGCATTTATTTCTGCTGGTTGCGGCCATGCTCATAACCGGCCTTGAACGCAGCGATATTGGTGTCGACGATGGCTTGACCCTTGCGTGCAAACACGTTGGTGATTCCTTCCTCCAACTTGTCGGGCTCAAGGATGTGAAGCACCGAGGCTGTGGCACCGAGCAGCACCATGTTGGCGCTACGAGGCGACTGTACTTCCTTGGCGATGGCTTCCACGTCGAGACGAATCACGTTCTTCACCTTGTCCAACTCGCCGTTAACAGCATCCATCTCAGGATAGTTGGGGATGTTGACAAACGGAGTGGAGGCGGTGATAATCCAGCCGTCGGGTTTGAGATAGGGCAAATAGCGCAGTGCTTCCATTGGCTCAAGCGAAACGATCAGGTCGCAGCCACCCAGCGGAATC
>CACZNP010000217.1 GCA_902782545.1 uncultured Bacteroidales bacterium | reverse complement strand
TTATCCCCAACAACAGGGTTTCCCCCAACAACAGGGTTTCCCCCAACAGCCGGGTTATCCCCAACAACAGGGCTATCCCCAGCAGCAGGGTTATCCCCAGCAACAAGGTTATCCCCAACAGCAGGGTTATCCCCAGCAACAAGGTTATCCCCAACAGCAGGGCTATGCCCAACAGCCGGGTTATCCCCAACAACAGGGCTATGCCCAGCAGCCGGGTTATCCCCAACAACAGGGCTATGCCCAGCAGCAGGGCTATGCCCAGCAGCCGGGCTTCGGCCAGAACCCGCAGGCTTTGCAACTCGCAACAGCCCTTCAGGGACAGATGGGAACCATCCAGTATCAAATCGAGGGTTTCATTGACCCGCAGCAGTGGAATGCCGGAGCGCCGGCACGCATCACCATTACGGCTGTTCCCACCAACGAGGTGGAGTGGGAGGAATTGCAGAAACAAATCGGCCACACACCGCATGGTGCCGTTTTGTTGCAACTTCTTGCCTTCGAGATGTACCGGGGCGACGCAGGGGCTGCCGACCATTGCATTGAGTTGAACAATACGCCCACGAATGCCTCCGAGACCAAGCGGCGCATGCGCGACTTGATCATGCGCAAGGGCGACAGTTACGCTCGGCCTTACATCGCCGCGGCTTACTTCAACGGCGCCAACCCCCAGAATGGCTACACGCCGGTGAGGCCTTTCTCGGTGAACATGCGTGTGAGCATGACCCGTCCTTACCAGATGTCGCAGACGCTCCGCGGAATGGTCCTCACGCTGGACGTGTGGAGCGAGGGCTACGATACGCCGTGGCGCACCATTGAGGTGGTTCAGCCTTATGACTCACCTTATTATAAAGTGAGCAACTGCCCGTCGATCTACACGCAGTGCAAGGAGATTGGCTGGGGTAAGACCTACCAGGGCTTGTAATCCTCTGAACGGGATAAAGACCCGATAATAAAAGAAAAACGCTGGAGCCGAATTGGCCCCAGCGTTTTTTTGCCTTGTTGAGCGTGGCGCGGTATCATTTCGTGAGAGTCACAACCAGGGTGACAATGGAAATGAGGGTGCCGATGCTGCTCATGGTCAGAGTGAGTGCGGGTGGGATTGTCCACGACGAGCGGGCCCGTGAGGCGTTTGGCTCAACGTAGATGATGTCGTTCTGCTGCAGGTTGAATTCGGGCTGCAAAATGAACTGTGCATCGTTGAGGTTGGCGCGCTTGATTGATCGTGATCCATCGGCATTGGTATGAATGATCATCACATTGTCGCGTCGTCCCTGGATGGTGAGGTCGCCTGCTTTGGCCAGCGCTTCCAGGAGGTTGATGCGTCCGTTGGGGGCCTTGATTTCGCCAGGATTTTTCACCTCGCCGGTGACAAAGACGCTGAAGTTTTGCAGTCGCACCTCGACGCCGGGTTTCTCGGTGAGGTAGCGAGGATAGATTTGCGAGGCGATGTAGTTCTCGGTAGCGCTCTTTGTCATTCCGCTGACGTGCAGTTTGCCCAGCAGCGGGAAGTCGATGTTGCCGTTGTTGTCCACCAGGTAGTAGTACATGGAGTTCTCCTGGTTGCTCAGGCTATTCGATCCAGAAAGGGCAATGTACTCCGACTTGTTGAAGGGCTTGACGGCCTCAGTGTTGGAACTGGACACATTGATGTAGAGCAGGTCGCCCGGCATCAGGGTGGGGTCGGCCATGTGAGAAGTGCGGTTGAGCACGTCTTGCGGGATTTGGTCGGCATTGGTCATGTAGGGCACATCCTTGGATGTGGAGCATGCCGCCATCATGAGGGCTGCGGCAGCCACGAGCAGGTAAGATTTCAGTTTCATAGACGAGGTTTATTTTTTGTAGTTATATTCCAAACCACAAAATTAATGATAATTGGGTGGAAAACCAAAATTTTTTTGCCCGTCACAAAAAAAGACACGGGCCCGTTGCTGTTTTCCGAGCCCGTGTGTGTGCGTTGCAAAGCCAGCCACCCGTCGCTGGTGTGGGGTCAATTGGGGGCGTTCTTGGCGTATTTTTCGTAGAGTTTGATGTAATCCCAAATGATTTCGAATGCTTCTTGTTTCATGTCGAGGTTCAGGGATCCATCCATCACGACGTCGTTGACCACGTTGTAGACCATGGCCCAGTCGCTGTCCAGATAGTGCTGGGCGGCAATGAGAGCAGCAATCATGTTGATTGAGAAACTGTGTGTTTTGTCCTTCTTGACTGCCTGCTTGGCCATTTCCATGGCCTCGTCGACTTGGAAGTAGTTGCTCAAGGCCTTTTCGTAGGCATAGATGACGAGCGTGCCGGCGTCGAGTTTTTTGAAGAATTCATTTTCGCCTTTTGCTTTGTATTTCTTGCAGAGGTATTCGCACAGTTCCTTGGCGTAAGGTGTGGAATCGATGGACCACCCGAGTGCACTCACCACAGCGGCTCGTTCGGTGACCGGCCGGTTATTGTCGGCCAGGAAATTCAAGATTGTGGGCGTCATGCTTTGTTCTTCGAGGGCTTGCTTGACGATGGGATGGTCGGCATAGGCCTGGTGGATATCGCAACTCGTGAGCGGCGAGTCGGCAAGGCATGTCAAGCCCCACATCACCAGGATCAGGCTCATCAGAATTCTTGTAGTTTTCATTGTCGTAATAGTTATTGTCAGTAAAATCAATTATTAGACTCGCTCCGCTTGAAATAGTTTAATTGTCGTCGGGCAAAAAGGAGGGTGGTTTTGCCCCCACTTTTAGGGTCTTACTCCACTTTTTGCTCCCATCCCACCGCCCTTTGGCCACTGGCTCTATTAAAAACCGAGGACGAGTTAGGAGAATGTGGGGAAAAATGAGTATCTTTGT
>CACZNP010000216.1 GCA_902782545.1 uncultured Bacteroidales bacterium | reverse complement strand
GAACGAAAATCGTTAATTTTGCGCAAAACTATCACAACTATGCATAACACCAGTGCACAATACGATCAGGTCATTGCCCGCTGCCGCGATTTGTTTGTCAACAAGATGAAAGACTATGGCCCGGCATGGCGCATCCTGCGCCCCTGTTCGCTCACCGATCAGATTTTTATCAAAGCCAAGCGCATCCGCACCCTTGAAATCAATGGTGAGTCGAAGGTGGGCGAGGGCATTTGGCCCGAGTTTGTGGGCATCATCAACTATGGAGTGATTGGGCTTATCCAACTTGAACTGGGCTACAGCGATGTGATCGACATCAGCCGTGAGCGGGCTCTGGAACTCTACGACCACCACATCGGCGAGACCAAGCGCCTGATGTTGGCCAAGAACACCGACTACGGCGAGGCCTGGCGCGATATGCGCACATCCAGTTACACCGACCTGATTTTGTCGAAAATCCAGCGCACCAAGGAGATTGAGAACCACGACGGCCGCACGCTGGTGAGCGAGGGCATCGCAGCGAACTATCAGGACATGATCAACTATGCCGTGTTTGCCATGATCAAGCACGACGAAGCCCAGAATAATTGACAGCACTATGCGATTGCCGCGCAACAAAATCTCGTTTTTCACCGTGGTGACCCTGCTCATGCGTCTCACGGTGGGTGGCGTGTTCATGTTCTCGGGTTTTGTCAAGGCTGTTGACCCGTGGGGAACCTACTACAAGTTCAATGAGTATCTGCTCACCATGGGGCTCGACAATTTGGTGTCGCTGTCGCTCATCGCCGCCGTGACGCTGGCTGCTGCCGAGTTCATGCTGGGTCTGTTGCTGGCCGTTGGTGCTTATCGGCGCGTGACGCCCTGGCTCATGTTGCTGTTCCTGCTGGTGATGACCCCCATCACCTTGTGGCTGGCCATCACCGACGCAGTGCCCGATTGCGGCTGTTTTGGCGATGCGTTGCATCTGTCCAACTGGAGCACGTTTGGCAAGAACCTTCTGCTCACGGCGGGTGTCGTCTACCTGATTATCTACAATCGCCGTTTGCCATCGATATATGGGCCTGCGGTGCAGTGGGCCGCGGCATTCTTTGCTTTTGTGTTTGTGGTGTCGGTGGCTTCCGAGGGCTACTTCATCCAGCCGCTCATCGACTACCGCCCCTATGAGGTGGGCACACGCCTCACCTCGGCTGCTCGTAGTTCCCAAAGTGTCGATGAGAAAAACTATGTGTTCATTTACGAACGCGACGGTGTGCAGCAGCAATTTTCCATCGACAGTGTGCCCGACGAGGAAGATGGGTGGGTGTATGTGGACCGCCGCCACATCAAGCCGGCCGAGCCCGCTGTCGCCGACTCTGTCCCGTCGCATTCCATCGCCGTGCGCGACAACGGTCTTGACGTGAGCGACATGATTCTTGACCCCGAGGGGCGTCAACTGTTGCTGCTCTTCCCCGACTTGCCCGATGTGAGCATCGCCTATACTTTCGTGCTCAACCAACTCAACGACTTCGCGTCGGCGCGTGGGGTGGGGGTGTACGGCATCACCTCGGCCAACGAGGAAGAGATGAGCCAGTGGAACGATATCTCGATGGCGTCCTATCCCCTGTACAGCGCCGACGACAGCGAGATCAAGATGCTGGCGCGGGGCAATCCGGCCGTCGTCTATGTGGACCAAGGCATCATTCGCTGGAAGCGCACCCTGAGTTCGGTGAGCCGCAGCGCCTTGAACGACAGTTCCATGACTGTCGAGTCGTTGAGCGACGATTTCGACCCCGATGCCGACATGATGAGCATCTTCTTCACCTTTGTGTCTTTCCTGGCTCTGTTGCTGGTCATCAACCGCATCCCACCGCTCGTTTTGCGTCTCTTTCACCGCAAACCCAAAAACAAGGAATCATAGCGGCGCATGAATCCTTATCCACGAGGATGTTGATTTTCCATCTTTCCGGTTTTTCCTTGACGGCAATGCCCCGATTAGGGCAAAAACAGGCTGCCCGGCAGTTGGCGCAGGTTGTAGGACGATGCCATTGATTCCCCGTAGGCACCCACCGACCGCAAGGCGATGACGTCGCCGCGTTGGGTGATGGGCAACTGGCAGTTGCGGGCAAAGACATCGCTCGACTCGCACACAGGCCCCACCACATCGTAGGTGTCGCTGTCGGTGGCCTGTGAGGTGATGTTCTGGATCAGGTGATGGGCCTCGTAGAGAGCCGGCCTTATCAGGTCGGTCATTCCGGCGTCCAGAATCACAAACTTTTTGTCGCGGTTCTCCTTGACGTAGAGCACGCGTGTGATGAGCGAGCCGCATTGCGCCACCACCGACCGTCCCAACTCAAAGTGCAATTCCTGCCCGGGACGCAACTCAAGGTGCTGGCTGAACACCCCAAAGTACTGTTCAAAGTCGGGCATGAGGTGCGTGTCGGGGTTGGAATAATCGATTCCCAGTCCGCCGCCCACGTTGATGGTCTCGAAATGCACACCGAGGCCTTCGAAATGGGTTTGCAGTTCGTTGATGGTCTCGCACAGCATGACAAAAGGCTGCATCTGGGTGATTTGTGACCCGATGTGGAAGTGCAATCCACGCAGGCACACATGCGGCAAGTCGTGCGCGAGGGCCACCACATCGGGGAGCATCTCCTTGCCGATGCCAAACTTGTTCTGTGCTGTGCCCGTTGTGACGTAGCGGTGGGTGTGGGCATCGATGTCGGGATTGACGCGGATGGCAATGCGGGCGGTGACACCCATCTTGCCGGCGATGAGGTTGATGTTTTCCAGTTCGGGCACCGACTCCACGTTGAAGCATCCAATGCCGTGTTCCAGCCCCAACCGTATTTCCCAGTCGGCTTTTCCCACGCCGGAGAAGGCCATCGAGTCGGGTTCAAACCCTGCGTCCAGGGCTGCCTTGAGTTCCCCACCGCTCACGAGGTCGGCGCAAAGCCCCAGCCGTGCAATTTCTTGAAGGATTGTGGGGTTGGCATTCGCTTTCAGGGCATAATGCACCTTGTAGGGGTGTCCCTCGGTGAGCCTCGAAATCTCCTTGATGGTGTCGCGCAACAACTCCATGTCGTAGCAATAGAAGGGTGTGCGCATTTTTTGAAAGCGCTCGCGGTGGTGCACCTTGAGGTTGTTTGGTTCTTCAGTGTTCATGACGGTTGTGGGGCAATACGGTTTTTCGTTGTAAGCAGCGCAAAGTTAATAATTCTTGCCCAAAAAACCGCATCGAAATGCAGATAATCTTGGGCCGATGGCTGCCGGGTTACTGTTTTGGAGAGTTGTAGGCACCATGCGCGCCCCTCCACCCTGCGGTTCATCGCCTGCCTGCTCCGCCCGGGGGAGTCATGGTCATTTTCGCGTTGGTGCCTCTTTTCCCTGCCCCCACCGGTCCGCGAGTGGAAAATTCTCCTCAAAAAATGGGATGAATGTCACGATTTGGCCGAACATTGTTGTATCTTTGCAAAACGGCGGGCGTGATGGCGCGGGACCATGCGCCACGCCGTCGGTTCCCCCTCACGCTGCCCGCGGGCTTGGATCCGCGACGGGGTGGCCGGTGGGAACAAGCGATTGTCGAACTTGTCGAACTGAGGATAGAGCGATGCAGGACTTTGCAGCGATAGATTTTGAGACGGCCAACTATATGCGCACTTCGGTGTGCTCGGTGGGTGTGGTCATTGTTCGCGACGGCGAGTTCGTCGACTCTTTCTACTCGCTCATCCAGCCCGAGCCCAACTACTACAACTATTGGTGCTGCCGTGTTCACGGACTGTGCCGGGAGGACACCGACGACGCCCCGTTGTTTCCCGACGTGTGGGCGCAGATTGAGCCGTTGATCGCGGGCTTGCCGCTGGTGGCCCACAACAAGGCGTTCGACGAGGGCTGCCTGCGCGCCGTGTTCCGCTGCTACCAGATGGATTACCCGGACTATGAGTTCCTCGACACCCTCTGTGCTGCCCGGCGCGCCCTGCCTGGCCTGGCCAATTACCAACTCGACACCGTGGCCGCTGCCTGCGGCTTCGTCATGGAGAACCACCACCACGCCCTTGCCGATGCCGAAGCCTGTGCTTGGATTGCCAGGGAACTATTGTGAACAAAGAACATTTTTATCAAAACATTACCCACATATGATAGGAGCAATCATTGGAGACATCGTGGGCTCAATTTATGAGTTCCACAACATCAAGAGCAAGGAATTCGATTTCTTCGACAAGCGAATGGCGTACACCGACGACAGCATCCTGACCATCGCCACCGCCGACTGGCTGCTCGGTGGCGGGAGTCCGGGCGATTACTACCTGCGTTATGCCAACGAATACCCACATCCCATGGGCAGTTATGGACCGGGGTTTGTCAACTGGGTGCGTCGCGCCAACCACGGAATCATGATGCCGTACAACAGTTGCGGCAACGGCAGCGCCATGCGCGTGAGCCCCGTGGGGTGGGCCTTCGCTGACGAAGAGGCCACGCTCGATGCCGCCAAAAAGTCGGCCGAATGCACACACAACCATCCCGAGGGCGTCAAGGGCGCCCAGGCCACGGCGCTGTGCATCTTCATGGCGCGACACGGTGCCTCGCCCGGCGACATCAAGTTGCGCGTGGAGCGGGACTATGGCTATGACCTGTCGATGACGGTGGATGAGATACGCCCACGCTACTCATGGTCGGGACTTGACGGCGCCGAGAACGGCGGCACTTGCCAGGGCAGCGTGCCACAGGCCATCGCTTGCGCGCTGCAGGCATCCGACTTTGAGGACGCTGTGCGCAACGCCATCTCGATTGGGGGCGACAGCGACACCATTGGCTGCATCACCGGCGGCATCGCGCAAGCCCTGTTCGGCGTCCCCCAGTGGATGCAGGACAAGGCCCTGTCGTTGCTGCCCGAGCGGCTGCGCTCCGTCGTCGAGCGTTTCACCGCCACCACACCATCCCTGACGGCAATCCCCTGACCCCGCCCGCAACGATGCTGCAACGCTATCTAATTTTTGCCACAATCTTGAATTTATCGCAAATTTCAAATAAGGTTGCAAGAATTTTAGTAACTTGGTGACTTTAGGAGGAGTATAGAATACTCTAAGCCAACAAAAGACCTTATCATTATTGCTTATGGAAATCGGAATCTACGAACAAATCATTAACCAACTATTTGAGAAAAAAATATCTTCAATTGATAGGACGAGATTCTATATTGGTGAGCGTGAAATTGAAAAGCGTGAAGTTGCTAAATTGCTTGCAATCTATCTGTCG
>CACZNP010000215.1 GCA_902782545.1 uncultured Bacteroidales bacterium | reverse complement strand
CAAAGTGGGCGGCGATGTCGGCCAGGTTCACCATGCGGTCATAGTCGGGGACATCGTGGATGCGATAAACAAATGCCTTGGCCTTCTTGCTGGGAGCGACCTTGCCAATGTGCGCCGCCACAGTGCGGTTGGCCAGCAACATGAATTCCTCGATGAGTTTGTTGGCATCTTGTGCCTCGTGGACGCGCACCGCGACAGGGCGACCCGTTTCATCGATTTCAAACTTGATTTCCTCACGCTCGAACGACACTGAGCCACCCTCGTCGAAACGGCGTTGGCGCAATTGCTTGGCAAGGCCGTTGAGGGTTGCCAGTTCGCTGGCCATGTCGCCTTGGCCACTCTCAATGATAGCCTGGGCCTCCTCATAGGCAAAACGGCGGTCACTGTTGATGACGGTGTGGCAAATCTCGTAGCGCTTCACTCGCGCATTGTCGTCCATCTCAAAGATGACGCTGTAAGTGAGTTTGTCCTCATGCGGACGAAGCGAGCAAATGAAATTGCACAGCCGCTCAGGAAGCATGGGCACCGTGCGATCGACCAAATAAACACTGGTGGCACGCTCATAGCCCTCCTTGTCGATCACGCTGCCGGGTTTCACATAGTGGGTCACATCGGCGATATGGACACCCACCTGCCAGTTGCCGTTTGGCAATTGCTGCAGCGACAGGGCATCGTCATAGTCTTTGGCATCGGCGGGGTCGATGGTGAAAGTGGTCACATTGCGCATGTCGCGACGGCGCGCCACCTCATCGGCGGTGATGCCTGGATCAATCTTGTTGGCAGCACGCTCCACATTCTCGGGATACTTGTACGGCAACCCAAATTCGGCCAAAATGGCGTGAATCTCGGCATTGTTCTCGCCGGCGCGGCCCAGCACATCGTCCACTTCGCCCACAGGGCTGCTGGCCTCCTCGGGCCAGTCGGTGATGCGGGCCACCACTTTGTCGCCGGTCTTGCCACCCTTGAGTTTGTCAAGGGGAATAAAGATGTCGGTGGCCAGGAACTTGCTGTCGGTAACCAACCGGGCAAAATACTTCTTCACTTCGAGCGTGCCCACAAACTGTTGTTCCTTGCGCTCCAGGATTCGGACCACCTCGGCCTCGGGTTGCATGCCATGGCGTGCGGCACTGATGTGCACAAGCACCTTGTCGCCATGGAGGGCATGCATGGAGTTGCGCTCAGCAACGGCAATGGGCTCACCGTCTTCGGCGCCGATGTCCACACTGTTCTTGCCGTTACTGCGGCGGATGAACAAGCCTTCGGCCATCGTTGACCGGTTCAAAGCGCGGAAACGGCCCGTTTCCACCTCGGCCACGAAGCCGTCAACGGCAAGTTTCTCCAGAATCTCGACAATCAGCGCACGGCGCTTGGGATTGTTGGCACCCACAGCCGCACTCACTTGTTTATAGTTATAGAGAGCATTGTCGCTGGTATTGAAAAAATTGACCACGCGATCATGAAACTCCCGGCGTTCTTGCTGGAACGATTTCAGTTTGTCTTTCTTTGCCATAATTCTATGTTTTCCCAAAATTAATGAATTTTTTCCACATTATGCCACGATTTAAAATAAATTCGTATCTTTGGAAACAATTATTTACCTTCAAAAAGCATTTTTGACATGAAAAAGGCACTTCTACCCATCCTGTCTTGCTTGGCACTGATTGCCGTGTGTTCCAACTCGGCAACTGCATCCACCGACAAGCACACCAAGCAATACATAGGCCAACGCATCGAGCAGATGCAGACCATCACCGACATGCAACTTGTCCTCTCTCCCGAATTCTACGAGTTGGAACACCGCGCCGAAAACCTGCCCGACTTCCAATTGGGCTACCGCGGATTTGACTGGACGGGCAAGGTGTTTGACGTGTGCGACCCCGAACATGCCAAGGTGCGTAATGTCGACATCAAGATTCTCGACTCAAACCATGCCAATGCGGAGATGACCTACTTTGACCCCGGATGCTATAGTTTGCGCTACAAAGTGCATCTGCTCTTTGTCCACGATGAGTGGATGATCGACGACGTGACGTGGATGAACGACGAAGAATTAAGTGGCAGCGAGCGCGAAATGGCATATCAATACATCAACGAAACGGCTCTGACCATTGCCAACGAAGATCCCGATGTGCTGATGGGCAATCTGAATGATTTGGCCCCCGACTGGCAGTACGACAACGAGAACTTCATTTACCGTAACAACCCGCAAGCGGTAAATGACGTGATCGAAAGCATCAAGATGGTGAAGAACTTCTATCAGGCTGGGGCCAGTTACACACCGGAACTGGGCAAGAAAATCGATGCACTCATCAGTCGCATCCGCACCGATGCCATCAAGCATGGCGTGAAACTGTGACCGTTGTCACGCGGAACCTCTGGCCTATCACCTGACACCGCACAAATGAGGCGCTGGCAGCCTCACAACTGCCGTGACTTCCCATAATGAACAAAGCCAAGCAACTTGCAATGAGTCGCTTGGCTTTGTTTCATGAAACCATGTTGTGCTCTTCCTTATTACCGTTTATTGCTCCACCCCAAACGGCAACCGACCATTTGCCGTGGCCGGTATGGGGCGAGGTTGCGTCCTTGCGCTTGAACGAGCGGTAGCCGACCATTTGACAGTGGCACAGACACACAAAAGAGAGATGCGGCAACTTGTTGTCGAACAACTCGTTACCGCACCTTCAAGTGACCCCGGTGGGACTCGAACCCACGACCCATTGATTAAGAGTCAATTGCTC
Organism: uncultured Bacteroidales bacterium; assembly: GCA_902782545.1. Lineage (GTDB taxonomy): Bacteria > Bacteroidota > Bacteroidia > Bacteroidales > Muribaculaceae > Sodaliphilus. Next base: position 1,473 of record CACZNP010000215.1, on the reverse strand, counting down.
TACCAGCTGAGCTACGGAGTCATGCAATCGCTTTTTTGATTTGCGACTGCAAAGGTAATACAATTTTTTTAATCAGCAAGAGAAAACCGAGATTTTTTTCACAATTTTACAAACAATGGAATTTTACCGCCACGCTTGTTGGGAATGAGAGGCTCGGATGACCAACGGAAACGCGCTTGGGGACAGCCTTGCTCGGAGAGGAACCGGTGGAGGCAATCGCACAGCCCCGGCAGCACCGCGGCAGGATCACCATTGCACACAGCGCGCACCTCAATGGTTTGGTCATCGGGCTGGACAAACTGGAAGCGCACGACATCGGGCCACACCTCAGTCTTGGCAAACAGGCCCACCGTATTGAACGTTTGGCCGCAAATGGTGTAATTCTCGTAGGAACGACCTTGAATCTGCATCACAGGCAGTGAGCAACAAGAGTCGGTGGAGGGCCGCAAGCGCACGACATCGCCCACATAGTAGCGGATAATGGGCTGGACATAGTTGCTCAAGTCGGTAATGAGCACCCCGCTCGACCACTTGTCGGTCATGCCCAGCGGTTGTTTGTTCTCGTCAACCGGCTCCACAATCACCCAATCTTCATTGATGTGCAGATGGGGGCAATTATGAGTCATGGCCACCTCGCCGCCTTCGGTCATGCAGTAATTATTGGCGACCGGGCAATTGAAAGCCCTGCGCAATAATTCAAAATTACGCTCGCTGAGCATTTCGGCCGAGGTAGTGACGTGCTTGAGCGACAGGCGAAGGCGACCTTGCATCTGCTCCACGGCAAGCGTGGCCATCACCGAGGGATAGCCCGCCATGGTCTCGGGCTGGAATTCATTGAGTTTCGACACAATACTGTCCACATTCTCAAGGACCGAGATTCCCAACAGATTGTCGGCGCACTCGGGATGGGCTGCCTTCATGCGCAAAAACGCCCCATAACTCGAGGCCCCATTCGAGAGGTGGATGATCGATGCACGACGATGTTTTGAGATATCCAACACATCTGTGCCCAACCCACCCAGCAGGCGCTGAGCAATGAGTTGCCCATGAATCTTGTTGTGATAGTCGTCGCGCACCATGGGCAACGGGTCGCCGGTAGAGCCCGACGTGCGCAGGGCAGTGTATTGGCCCAGCAGCAGGCTCTGGTCTTTGAACGGGTCACGGTTCACGTAATCGAGCACATCTTGCAAGTGCAGGCGGCGGTCGGTAACCCAATCGTCATAATGAGCCAGCAAGACCGGCTTCTCGGTAATGGGAAGATCGGTCAAGGAGAAATCGTCGGCCACATTGGCATAGAGTCTCGCAAAATACGGAGAGTTCTCCCTCACATGAGCCACCAGGGCACGCAACCTCTCCTGCTGAACTATTTTACGCTCGGCATCCGTCATCATTTCGCCCTGCGCCACAAGGCGCTTGGCTTCCATCAAATCAATGGTTTTCATCGCATCAAATCATTAAATGAGCAATCTTACT
>CACZNP010000214.1 GCA_902782545.1 uncultured Bacteroidales bacterium | reverse complement strand
TCTCGCCTTGTGTTGTGCGCACGGGCACATGTCCATTGATGATGTGGCGGAACTGTCCTGTGACGCCGAACTCATCGAGAATCATGTCGCACACCGCCTCATCGTCTCGCAAGAGATAGTAATAGCCTTTTTCTTCGTGGTGGGTTGTTTTGTCGGCGATAAAGTAGCGCTCGAATGTCGCCATCTTGTCTTTGTCGAACACAGGGGAGTCCTTGCCACACCACAGATACCACACATAGTCCAGTGCATAGAGGTGTTCTTGCTCCTGGGCAATGCCGAAGTAAGCCTCACGGATCAGTTCTCCGGCCCGTTTGAGCAATGCCTCGCCATGATACTTCGTGCCCATGATGTTGACATCCTTGAGCGTTCCGTCGGCATTGAGGGGTATGGAGGCGTGGAAAAGCAAGTTCCCGTTCACCACACTGTAGATGCATCCGTTGCGGAACAGGCATCGCATGTGCTTGCGCAATTTCTCGCTTCGCACAAACGATTTGTGCAGTTTCTTGACCAAAGCCTCCTCCTCGGCGGTGAGTTGGTACGGGTTTTTGGGGTCGATGGTGGGGAAATGCTTGTCGGTGAGTTCATATTCGTGTCCGTCGATGGTAATGACACCACGGTCATAGTCAATCTTGTCGAGCAGGAGGCGGTTTTCCATCTCAAAATCGGGGCGGCGCAAAATGACCTCGGCCTCGAGTTTGAACTGGATAATGGTGATGGCCTTGTGCATCTGCGCTACCAGCCGGGCGCTGTCGCGGTCGGCATCGGCAGCGCGTGTCACGTCTTTGGGCCAGAACATGGCGCAAGGGTCATCGGCATAGGTTGCCATGGCAAAGGTTGCCAGTGGCAGCAAGTTGATGCCGTAGCCGTCCTCGAGCACACCCTGGTTGCCATAGCGTAAGGCCCCGCGGATGACGTTGGCAATGGAGCAGTCATTGCCTGCTGCCGCTCCCATCCACAGTATGTCGTGGTTGCCCCACTGGATGTCGAAGTTGTGGAATGTGCACAGGATGTCCATAATCTTGTCGGGGCTTGGGCCACGGTCGTACACATCGCCCAAAATGTGCAGCAAGTCAATGGTAAGTTGCTGGATGATGTTGCACATGGCAATGATGAAGTCGTCGGCGCAGCCTGTGCTGATGATTGTCCTCACCACCACGTCCACATAGGCCTGCTTGTTGGGGTCGGACGAACTCTCGTGCAACAACTCCTGTATGATGTAAGAGAAGTCGTCGGGCAGAGCCTTGTGCACTTTTGACCGGGTGTACTTTGACGACACATTGCGGCACACTTTCACCAGTCGGTTGATGGTAATGAAGTACCAGTCGTCCATGTCGCCCGATTCACTTATTTCGGCCTTGAGCAATTCGAGTTTTCGCTCGGGATAATAAATGAGTGTGCACAATTCTTTCTGCTCACGCATGCCCAATGTCTCGTTGAAGATTTCCTTCACCTTGCGCTTGATGGTTCCGCTTGCATTGCGAAGCACGTGCTGGAAAGCCTCGTACTCGCCGTGCAGGTCGGCGAGGAAGTGCTCAGTCCCTTTGGGCAGGTTGAGAATGGCTTCCAGGTTGATGATTTCGGTGCTTGCTGTGGCAATGTTTGGAAAATTGCGTGCCAGCAGATTCAAATATCTCAAGTCAAGATTGTCTTTTTTGTTCATTCAGATTATTGTTATGTAGATAAAAATGGTTGTGCAAATGTAGTTATAATTCGTTATCTTTGCAAACATGAACGAGAAAGAAATCCTTGACCGCATTGCCACGCGTCTGGGCATTGCGACGTTGAACCCCATGCAGCAAAGTGTGGTGGCTGCCGCCCACAGCCATCGCAACCTGGTTGTGTATTCACCCACAGGCAGCGGTAAGACTCTGGCATTTGCCATCCCGCTTCTTCGCTCCCTGAACGCTTCGGTGAACACAGTGCAGGCAGTGGTGATTGCTCCGTCACGTGAATTGGTGTTGCAAACTGCTCAGGTGTTACGTCAAGTGGCCGTGGGCTTCAAGGTGAACGCATGCTATGGCGGCCATCCCGTAGTCGACGAGCGCCAGTCGCTCAATGTGCCTCCGGCAGTGCTGGTGGCCACCCCCGGCCGGTTGCTCGATCACATCAACCGTCGACACATCGATGTGTCGCAAGTGCGGTTTTTGGTTCTTGACGAGTTCGACAAGTCCCTGGAATTGGGATTTGAAGACGACATGAAAAGTGTGCTTGGCCACATGACGGGGTTGTCCCAGCGCATTCTCACCTCGGCAACGGTGATGCAGCCGCTACCTCCCTATGTGTGCATGGCTGGCTCGGTCGAAATCAATTTTTTGGGACAGATGGAGCAACCATCGCAACGCACCTCTTTGTGGCATGTGTGTTCCACTGGCGGCGACAAGAATCCCACATTGCTTCGCCTGCTTCTGTCGCTGAATCCCGGCCGCTCCATTGTGTTTGTCAATTTCCGCGATGCGGTGGAACCCGTGCAGCGGTTTTTGACCCATCATCATGTGGTGGCGGGTGCTTATCATGGCGCTTTGGCACAACAGGAGCGTGAAATGGCTTTGGCAATGTTCCGCAACGGGTCATTGCCGGTGTTGGTGACCACCGACTTGGGGTCTCGTGGCCTCGACATTGACCATGTGAGCCACGTGATACATTACCACATGCCCCTCACCGCCGAAGTGTACACACACCGCAACGGGCGCACGGCTCGTGTGGATGAAGTGGGGGAGGTGTTTGTTATCACTGCTCCCGACGAACAGTTGCCAGACTTTATCACTCCAGATGCGGTTTGTGAGTTGCCCTCAACGCTTCCTCGCGAGGTGATTGAGCCTCAAATGGCCACAATCTATTTCAAGGCAGGGAAGAAAGAAAAACTGTCGCGTGGCGATGTGGTGGGGTTTATCACCGCACACAGCCACGTGCCCGCCAGTGAAATCGGCTTGATTGACGTGAGCGACCACCACACGCTTGTGGCCGTGCCCCGTCATCATGCCAGCGCACTTGTTGAAGTGTTGCTTCCTCACAAAATCAAGGGCCGCCGCGTCTTGATTTCTGAGGTGAAGATTTAGACAATACTATTTGCCTCACTCAGAACCTACAGAAGCCCATTCATGATGAAACGGGGATGCCTCCAGC
>CACZNP010000213.1 GCA_902782545.1 uncultured Bacteroidales bacterium | reverse complement strand
GGTACCTCGAAGATGCCTTCGCCCAAATAGATGGCGCCCATGATGTGGGCCACCTCGTTGGCTTGCGGACGGAAGAAGAAGTAGGTGCGGCCGTTATCAGAGGTCTGCGTCTGGCTCGACTGGAAGTTGCACGGGGTGTAATAGTTCCAATCCACCTCATCTCCGCTGCGGGCCTTGATGGGTTCGGTGATGACATCGATGGTGGGATTGACCACATTGGTGAGTTTACCGGTCACATTGCTCAAGACATCACCCACACTATAGCCACGGGTGTTGGTGCAGCCAGTGATCTTCACCCAGTCGCGCTGTGTGGTGGCGTGGCCCAGGCTGCTCAGGTAGTCCGTTTCGTTAGCGCCAGGAGCCTGCATCGCGCTGGCATCGGTGCTGGCATTGAAAGCATAGAGGGTGTTGTTCTCGGCATCCACATAGCCCACGGTGAGGTTCTCGGTCACCGTGTAATAATTATCCTTGGTGCCATTGCTTTCTATCTCGTAGAGCAATGCCTCGTTGATGTCGCCAATGCGGTGAGTATAGTTGGATGTCACATCATTGTAACTGCTGTGATCCACACCATTATTGTTGTTATAAACCAAGTAGTGCTCACCGGGGCCCAGTTCAATGGTCTGGGTTTGGCCGTTGCCATCATTATCATTAAGAATGACGTTGACGCTCGAAAGCCCATAGACAGCCCACTTGTACCAAGTCTTGCCATCGCTGGTGGTGTGGTTCTTGGTGGTCAACTTAATGCCAGGCCAGTCGCCGGCATACCTCACCTCGGAACCAGCCTCGCCAGTCCATGCATAGAGGTACGGATCCCAATAGCTGTCGACATAGACTGTCACACAGTTGTTTTTGTCGAGGGTCTCCGTCGTTTCACTGCGAGACGGGCCACTTGCGTTGTACTCATAGAAGTGATTGCCCAGACCCACATTGGTGATATCGGCACACTTGTCAGTCCATCCGCCAAGGGTTGTGGTGAAGAGGAAGTTCATGTAGTTTGCATTGGTGTCGAAGTGACGATACTGCCATCTCTTTCCATCAATGTAGAATTCGTTGGTGAATGCCTCAGGAGAGGTCGAAGTGGGCGACGGCCAGTAATGCACATAGGCAGTCCGGTCATTCGTCTCGTGAACGAAGATATTGATGCCGCCCTCGTCGATAGCGGTGCCGCCAGCGATGACGTAGGTACGGGTGAGTTCGTTAATCACCTGTCCATCCTTGAGGATGCCGGCACGCAACACGTGCGAGCCATTGATGTCAAACTTCACCGTGCCGCCACCTGTGAACTGCGCACTGCTCGACGCAGGATCGCTGCCGTCGGTGGTGTAGACAATGGTCTCGTCGGACACATTGGCTGTGAGCGCTACTTCCAGGATGCCATCGTAGATACCCGATTCCTTGTCGACATCAAGTTTGAGCACGTTGTCAATGTAGTCGTTGGTCACATTATAGGGAAGACCGTCGTGGTAGTGGATATAGATGTCGCCGGCGATGCCCGTGATGGTGGGCGACTCGGAATTGCCATCCCAGTTGATTTTGAGGTTGTAGGACTCGCCATTCGAGTAATCAGGATAGTCAAACGTCTTGCAATGCCAGGTCACGCCACCCACAGTCTTGGTTTGCGTGGTTTTATTGCCAGCCCAGTTGCCATTGGGGTGGACGTTCTCATTTTTGCTACTCCACAAGTATAGATTGGGGGCTGCCGGGGTATCGACATAAATGGTCATGTGCTCAGCGTCGGTGCCATTCTCAACGTATTTGCGCATTTCTACACTCTCAACACTGACACCTCCCACAAGAACACCCACCTTGACCACGGTGGTTTTCGTAAAGGTGAGGTCCACGCCACTGGCGTTGGTGATGCGGGTGCCATTGTTGGCGGTGGGTTCGGTGTTGTCGGTGGTATAGACCAGCACGCATTCAGGTAGCGAGGGCCTGATGTTGAGTGTCATTTCGTGCTCAAAGGTGCAACTCGGCCTGCTAAAAATCGGATAACCGTTTACAAAACCCGCTTTGACGTTGTTCTGCCAGTCCAGGCCGCTGGTGATGCTGTAGCGGCAAGGAGCCTCGCTAGAGGGAGATATGTACACCTGTTGGAAGCCATCGGGCACGCCCTGACCAACAGCGTCGCCAAGTTGCAGACAAACCTGTCCCTTTGTACCCGTCACAAACCACGTGATGCCGTTGTTACCATACTCCGAGATTTCGTAATCGCTCATGTTGTGCACACCGGCAGCGCGGCGAGCCTTGATCATGTTGCAGATTTGGTCGTGCCAATTGGGATGCATGAACTGCGGCCAAAAGAGGCAGGGTGTTCCTGGCATGGCCAGGATGAAAGCATTGGCCTGAACAATGTTGCTATTGGTGCGGTTGTTATAGTTGGGATTAGAGCCGTCGGTAGGCAGGTCCTTGGCAGTGTCGTGATTGTCGACGAAGGTCACGGCATAGCGGCGCATATAGGGGTTCGCTATCATTCCGGCATATTTCAAGGCACGGAAATTCCAGTTGTTGAACGCATCATTGATGGCATACATCAACGGGAAGTCGAAGGCAGCACTCTGGAAAGAGCCTTCCATGTTTGTATCTTGAATCCAGCGTGAGATATCTCCTTGTGATCCCCAGTACTCACCCACACTGTAGGTGGGGCGCAAGATGGTGTTGTATTCAGCATAATGCACTCCTTCGAAGCCCATGGCATAGTCGTACCGGAAGCCTTCGTAACCCAAGTTATTCTTCAGGAAGTCGAGATATTTCACCACCTTGGCACGGGTGTTGGGGTTGTGGTGCTGGATGTCGCGGGCCCACTCGCCTTTGCCGCCGCAATCAGGACCACCAGCAGGATGTCCACCCAAGCCAGCACTCTCGTCATCGGAGCACACATCTTCAAGATCCCAAGCGATTCTCTCGGTGCCATAGTTGGTTTGACCACTCCATATAGCATCCCAACCCAAATTTGCGAATTGTCCGGTATAGTCCTCTTCGGGAAAGTCCAGGTTGCCCTTGGTGGCATAATAGGTGTGGGGTTGGTTGTCACTTCCCATGAAGTCAAAATCCCAGGTGCCGAAGCAACCGCGGTGGTTGGCCACCACATCTTCCACGGCGCCCGTGCCCATTGCCTTGTAATCGGAAATGAGACGACGAAGTTGGGCTTCAGTTCCAAAATAGGACTTGGGCGTGAACGTCTTATGCTCTCGATTGTTTTCGCCAAAATAGTACGTGTAGGTCCAAGGATTGTTTTCGTCACCAATACCATGATGGAAGTAAAACACAGGCACAAATCCCATACAGTCAGGGTCGTTGATTCTGTCTCCATACACAAAATGCTGCCAGCCTAATTGACCGTCGGCTCCTTGATCATGTCGCCATTGGCGCCAGCCGTTACGGCCGCTGTTGTCGTTTTCGTTTCCGCCAAAAGTGCTGGTTTCGGGGCAGATGGTGGAGCCACTCTGCGGCAGCCACAGCAAATCAATGTAGGGAGCCACCCTGTACCGTTGGTCCCAAAGGCTCTGCCAAGTGGTGAGGGGAACCTGCCACTCTTCAGCCTTGCCCCATCCAGCGCCATACATGGTCGCCCAGGTAAAGCCCGGATCGGCAGTGATGTCATTCATTGGGTAGTCGATGCGTCCTCCTTGGGGGCCGTGCAGCGGGGTCGATGTCCAGGAGTCCCAGAAGAAACCTTGGAGCATGACGCCGCCATAGTTGGCGGGCCATCCTTGGCCCCATACGATGGCTGGCATGGTG
>CACZNP010000212.1 GCA_902782545.1 uncultured Bacteroidales bacterium | reverse complement strand
TACATTGGCGAAGTGGTCAACGCCTGGAAGAAATAATTCACCGCAGTAGAGATGTCTAAATGGAAAACAATGGATTCATTGAAATGAGAACCCGTTTTCGACCACTCATGGCCTTGTGGGTCTTCCTTGTGCTTGGCACAGTGACCCACGCAACCCAACCCGTTCGGGTGGGGGTCGCTTGGCAGCGGTCGGTCGACAACTACGACCGCATTGTACACAGTATCCTCGCAGCCGGGGGCGAACCCGTGCCGCTGCCCCAACTGCGCCCCGCAGGATGGGACTATGACGGCGAGAACATCTCCGCGGCCTACATTGACGAGCATGGCATCCTGTTGCAACCATGGGCCGACCAAGTGAAGCGCGAAACATGGCGCTGCACCCATGCCGAGGACGTGATGAACGGCGTGCAGGCAGTGGTTTTCCTGGGTGGTGGCGACGTGTGCCCCACCCTGTTTGCCACCCCGCAACCATGGCACGGCATCGAGACCGAAGGCGTCCACGATACCACACGCGATGTGTCGGAGTATCTGACGATGGCCTATTGCCTGGATCACGACATCCCTGTGCTGGGATTGTGCCGCGGCATGCAGTTGCTGGGCATCGTGTCGGGAGCAACACTCATCCAAGACCTGCCCTCGTATTATGCCAGCATTGGCAAGGCTGACCACTATGTTCACCGCTCTGACTATGACCATGAGGGCAAACGCCACTATACACCACACGATGTCGTTGTGACCACGCACCAGTCATTGCTGTGGGACATTGTCCACACCGACACCATCCATAACGTGCCATCATGGCACCACCAAGCGATAGGCGACGTGACGGGCACTCCCCTGCGCGTGACAGCAGTCACCGTGGACGATGGCGTAACGGTGATTGAGGCCATTGAGCGAACCGACAAGCATTGGGTTCTGGGGGTGCAGTATCACCCTGAGACTGCAGTGCGCAAGCATCTGGACCATGAACCCGACGAGAACCTCTTCATGTCGACCCAGGAGGGCCTCGCCTATTTCCGCGCCTTGTTGCAGGCCGCCGTCCGCAAAACGCTTGACAAGTGACATCACCTGCAACAGATGCGCACAAACAAAAGGAACCCGCCACAACTCAGCGGGTTCCTTTTTTCAGTCATTCCACGGCGGCTTGCGCCGCATCATGGATTGCCATGGTCACTTCTCCATTTCCTTCTTGAGGCGCTCGGTGAGCATGGGAACAATCTTGTGAAGGTCGCCCACGATACCTAAGTCCGCAACCGAGAAGATGGGAGCAAACTTGTCTTTGTTGATGGCAATGATGAAGTCGCTCTCCTCCATGCCGGCAAGGTGCTGGATGGCGCCACTGATACCACAAGCCATGTAGAGGGCCGGGCGAACGGTCTTGCCCGTCTGCCCCACTTGGCACTCATGCGGCATGACACCGTTGTCGACCATGGCACGAGACGATGCCACCTGCCCGCCCAGCACATCGGCCAGGGCCTGCAGTTTGTCGAAACCTTCCTTGTTGTGCACACCGCGGCCGCCCGAAACGAGCACCTTTGCCTCGGCAATGTCAGCCATCTGCTTGTCGGCCTTGATGGTCTCAACGAGTTTCACCTTGAATTTGGCCGTGTCGAAAACAGGATGGAAATCGGTAATGACACCCTGGCGTCCTGGCTGGCGCTGCATCTTCTGCATCACACCGGGACGCACGGTCGACATCTGCGGACGGTTGTTGGGGCAGATGATGGTTGCCATGAGGTTGCCACCAAAAGCGGGACGTGTCATGCAGAATTCCAATTCACCCTCTTTGACAGGAAGGATTTCGAGTTTGGTGCAGTCGGCGGTGAGGCCCGTTTTGAGGCGCGAAGCCAAACGCGGGGCAAGGTCACGCCCAATGGTGGTGGCACCATAGAGCACAATGTGCGGATTGCAGTGTGTGACAATTTGCGACACTGCCTGTGAATATTGCTCGCTGAGGTAGTCTTTGAGTTCGGGTGTGTCAACAACGATGACCACATCGGCACCATACTCAATGAGCATCTGGGCCTGCTGCCTGACACCGGAGCCAAGCAACATGGCAACAACTTTCTCATGAAGCACATCGGCGAGGTCACGCGCCTTACCTAAAAGTTCAAAAGCAACTGACTGGATGACTCCTTCGCGTTGTTCGACAAAAACGAATACGTCCTTATAATCTTTATTTTCCATATCGATAACTTTTAGATGATGTGTTTCTCTTTCAGTTTGTTGACAATGAGTTCCACTGCCTCTTCCTCGCTCACCTCATGCACTTCGCCAGGAGCCTTCATGGCCTTGGGGAAGGATTTGAACACTTTGGTGGGAGAACCGGCAAGACCGAGTTTCGACTCGTCGACATCGATGCGGTCGGCACCCCACACCTCCACCTCGCGGTCATAGGCTTTCATGATGCCGCTGACGCTCATGTAGCGCGGTGTGAATGCCGAAGCAAGAACGGTGAGCAGGCATTTGCCCTCCACCTCGAGAACTTGCACACTGTCTTCATTCTCCTTGTGAACGAGAAGATTACCATTTTCCAAACGTTTGGCATCGGCCACATAGGTGATTTGCGGCAAGTCAAGGTGTTCGGCCAATTCAGGACCTACCTGAGCGGTGTCGCCATCGATGGCCTGTCGGCCGGCGAT
>CACZNP010000211.1 GCA_902782545.1 uncultured Bacteroidales bacterium | reverse complement strand
TATGGAAGCGGCGCAAACTCCTATGTTAGGGACACTTTTCAGAGTGGAATAAATTCTAAATGGAGTAATCGCACATACTCCATTCAACACAATAACAAGGTATTTCAAACATCTGTGGAAGGGAATGTTTATTTACAAAGAGGATTATATCCGATTGGTAGATTCTCCCCATGGGACAGAAATAATTATGTCTATGTTTCGGATGATATCAAGACATCAACCGTCAATAATTATGGTATAGATTATAACGAATGGCGTTCAAGAGGTAGAAATGGTGAATCGTTGTCACAAGATAATCCTGCTCCTCATGAATTTGGTCATTTATTAGGATTGCCTGACATGTATTATCAGGACACTCAGGAACCAATTTCTGGTTGGGAATACAATATAATGGGTAATTCCCAACATGGAGAGGTGGAGCAGATTAATATAGAACATATTTTAGAACAAGTATTTAAGTCGTATGATGAATGGATTAAAACTCATGACCCCGAAAAAGAGACATTTCAATATGAACTTGATTTTTAAGATTCTTGTACTGTTGGCATGTAATGTGCTCGCTTTAATCAGGGCATTGTCCTTTCCCTGGTGCGAGCCATGTTTGGATGTTGCAGACTGTCCCCCCTGCATAGCGGACTATCAGATAGAAGTCTGTTTCTACATCACGATTGTCAATGTTTTTTCGGCAATCATATTTTTGTCGTCTAATAATCGTCAATTGAGAGTGATTTGTAGATGCTTGATGGCGTTTTTACTTGTGACCACTGTTTTCATATTTGAAATTTTCTATGGAAGGTTTAGTGACATTAATTGGAGCAATTACATAACGGCTATGCTACAATTCTTTGTTAGTTTTTTCATGCTTTGTTATTCTATAATAGCAACACAATTTAAAAAGGAGAAAACATCAACTTGTAATGCAAAGAATTGTTTGTCATAGCAGCCAGACGGACTGGCGAAGCCACTACGGCAACCTGGTGGCCACAAAGGCCTGGGCAGAAGACAAAAAAGGTTGCGGAACAATTGTTCCGCAACCTTTTGTTTGATGCTGGCAGGGTGATTAACCCTCGCTGATAGCCTCGTTGGGGCAAGCCTCGGCGCAAGTGCCGCAGCTGATGCAAGTGTCGGGGTCGATCACGTAGATGTCACCCTCGCTGATAGCGCCCGTGGGGCAAACCGACATGCAGGTGCCGCAGGCTACACAGTTATCGTCAATTACGTATGCCATTGAAGTAAGTAAATTAAGAATTAATAAATAACAGTATTTAATAGTAAACTTGGGACAAATGTACTGCTTTTATTTGAAAAATCAAGACATTTTCACCAATTTCTTTGCCACGATTTACAATTTCTGTGCCAAAATAATTCATGGGCGAGTTTTTTTCGCTATCTTTGTATTAATATGGAAGACTGGAAAGACAAACTGGGAGCGGCTTTTGGCATCACAACACCGGATGAGCCACAAGGGCAGCACAACGAGCCGCGCATCGACGCCCTGACAGCACAAGGCAAAGCCATGGTCAACATTGTGCTCGAGCGCAAGGGCCGGGCCGGCAAGCAAGCCACAATCATCACCGACCTGCTGGCCGACGACGAAGCCGTGAAGGACCTGGCACGCGCCCTGAAGCAGCATTGCGGCACCGGTGGCAGCGCACGAGGTGGCGAAATCCTGCTGCAAGGTGACTTCAGGAACAAGGCGCTCCAGTGGCTGCAACAACAAGGCTTCAAAGCCCGCATCATTTGACATTCACCGACAACCCACTACTCATGGACCAAACCCATCCGCTGCTCATGATCAAGGCCTCGGCCGGATCGGGCAAGACCTACAACCTGGCATTGCGCTATATCGAGCAATTGCTGTTCCACACCCGTGAGGACGGGCGGCTGGAATTGCGGTCGCCGGCTCAGCGAGAATATCACCGCCACATCCTTGCCATCACCTTCACCAACAAGGCCACCGACGAGATGAAGCGACGCATCATCAATGAGTTGCACACACTGAGCCGACCCGATGGCAAGAGCGATTTCCTCCCCTACTTTGAGCGGCACTGCACACCACAGGCCTTCGGGAAAATCCATGAGCAGGCAGCACAAGCACTGAGCGACATCCTGTTCAACTATGCCAGTTTCAATGTGAGCACCATCGACTCGTTCTTCCAGACGGTGATGCGTGCCTTTGCCCGCGAGTTGGACCGCGACTACAACTATGAGGTGCAAATCGATGAGAAATACGCCATGCAGGTGGCGGTGCACAATTTCCTGCTCTCGCTGGGCAACGATGTTCGACGCACGGGGCGTGAGACCGAAGTGGACCGCTGGGTCAAGGACTACATTGGTGACCAGGTGAGGCAGCGCGGCGATTGGGCGTTCTTCAACAAAGGTGGAGGCTTGGCCGACTTTGCCGGCATCATGAGCAAGGAACTGTTCCGCCGCCACATGCCCGCGCTGAGACAATATCTGTCGCAAGACGACGGCAACGGCCATCGCCAACCCAGCCTGCACCGCATCGGCCAGTTCAAGCAAGCCGTGATCAGCATCGCCAAGCAATGTGCCGAGCAGTTTGCACTGTTGCCCGACGAATTTGCACGCATCCTTGCCGATAACGGGCTGAGCAACAACACGGTGAAGGGAACGCTCAAAGTGTTTTTGAGTCCCATGAGTGTCGACAAGGCTCTGACTACCAATTTCTTGAAAATCAATCTCGAGAAGATCACGGCGGTGGGAGCCAGTGGAGGTTGCGTCAACAAAGGAACCAAGCAAGAATGTGTCGATGCCGCGGCATCACATATCTATGAACTCAAGCAGAAAGCCACCAGCCTGCAACTCACACACAAATTGCTGAGCCGCCTTGCCGAAGAACTGGGCCAACTGGGCCTGATAGGGAAAATTGACGAGAAACTTGAGGAATTCCGCCGGGAAACGAACTCCATCCTGCTGGCCGACACCAACGACCTCATCGACCAAGTGCTCAAAGGAGGGGTGGACTTCATCTACGAGCGGATTGGCACGTGGATCAACCACTACATGATTGATGAGTTCCAAGACACCAGCCGCAAGCAGTACGAGAACTTCAGGCCACTGCTTCACGAGAGCACGGCACGGGGCGACGACAACCTGGCGCTGATCATTGGCGACTCCAAGCAATCGATCTACCGTTTCCGCAATGCCGACCCCAGCCTGTTCCGCGAGCAGGTGGAAAAAGACTTCAAGCGACAAGTGCATCTGGAGTCGCTCGACACCAACTGGCGCAGCATGGGCAATGTGGTCACGTTCAACAACAGGCTATTTGAGGCAATCATTGCCCATTACGGGCCTCAATCGGCCCTGGTCGGGAAAACCTATGTGGACCACCCCGATGATTCCTATAAACAAAAAGTGAAACCCAGCGCCCAGGACAAGGGACTGGTACGCATTGCCTTCAACGACGTGGCTTTGCAACCGCTCGCCACATCGGGAAGCGACCCAGAGGTGAAATACACACAGGTGCTGAACATCCTGCCGCAATACCTTGTCATGTTGCATGAGCGATACCGGTGGGGGGAGATAGGCATTTTGGTGAACAAGAACGATGAGGCCAATGTGGTGGTCAAGACACTGCTTGCACACAACCGCCGCGTCAGGGAAACAGGACAGGGTACCGTCATCAACGTGGTGAGTGATGAGGCAATGCTCATTGCCAACTCGGCCTGCGTGAGGCGCATCGTCAGTGCCCTGCGATTCATCGACCTCACGTTGTACGCCGCCACCGAGGACGAAGACCCCGACGACACGACCGATGGAACAACGGCCAACGAACTCATGGCACGCATCATGAAACACCGGCTCGACGAGCAGCGCCGATTCAGCCTGCTGGGTGACTTCGTGGACCGGTTGAGCCAGGAAGACGACGTCGATGCCACAAGAGCCGGACAATTGTTGCAGCAATGTTTTGACACCAACCGCGAAACAGCGGGCAAATCCCAAGACGAGCAAATCGAAGAATACGCTTCGCTCTTGGCCGAGATTCTCCCCAACACGCGCAACGAACTGATGAACCTGGTGAATGTGGTGGAGAAAATCATTGGCCGATACATCACTCCCAACATGGTTGGCGAAGACAATGAGACGGCCTATCTGCTCGCGTTCCAAGACTGCGTTGCCGCATTCGCCAAGCAACACAACGGGGGAACCGTGCGCGAGTTTCTTCGTTTTTGGGACACCAAGGGCAAGAGCATCACGGTGGGCGCAGACGCCTGCAGCGATGCCGTGCAAGTGATGACCATCCACAAGGCCAAAGGGCTTGAATTCTGGTGTCTGCTCATCCCCTTCGCCAGTTGGGACATGACCGAAAGCACCCGGTTGGCACCCTTTTTCTGGATGACGAAGCAGGATTTCATGAGTGGATTGGGTAACACACTGAACCTTGACGAGGAGATGGTGCCACCCCTGCTCCCGGTGGAAAAGAGTTCGGCCAAGGATATGTGTGAATACTTGGGACGGTTTGAGCAAATCGTCAAACAACACACCGACGAAGTGACGCTCGAAGCCATCAACAAAACCTATGTGGCTCTGACCCGTCCATGCTACGAAATGCACGTGTTCGCCTATGCCAAGACAAAAAATGTGGGGCAATTGCTCAAGGACTGCATCCACCAAGTGGAGGGTATGCAAGCACTCACCCCCGATGAGGTGCCACTGCGCCCCGACGACACCGCACCCCAGCCCGACGAGCCAACCGACTGGTTCGACTTCGGACAGATGCCCACCCGCGAATTCCTTGCCTCCGAGCGCGAGAAAGCCCAAATCAAGGCCAATGCCACCTCCCATGAAACCATTGTGAGCATGCCATCCTACCAAGTCCACACACCCGACGAGCGGGTGAAGGTGAGGCTGGAAAAAGAAGTGGAGGACGCACAAAACCTGGGATTGCGCTTGCACAGGCTACTGAGCCTCATCCGCAACAAGAACGACGTGGACTACGCCTTGCGCTATGCACAAGCCAAAGGGCTTGCCGATGACAACGACCCCATTCTCACACTGGAGCGCGCACGCGACATCATCACCGACATGATGCGCCAGGCTGAGCCATATGCGTGGTTTGAACCCGCCAACAGGGTTTACAACGAGCAATCGCTCACGCTCACTGTGCACGACAACTCCATTTTCCTGCGTCCCGACCGGGTGGTGCGCCATCCCGACGGCACGCTCACCGTGATTGACTACAAGTTTGGCGAGCACAGCGACCAATACCCTGAGCAGGTGCGCCGCTACATGAACGCCCTGCGGGCCGCAGGCCATCGCTGCGTGAAGGGGTTCCTGTGGTATCCACTCGTTCACCAAATCGAGGAAGTGTGAGCCGATTGACAAAAAATCTCACATCGCGCACTCCACTTCTTGTGTCTTTTTTGTACCTTTGCATTACAGATGTTTTTCATTCACCTTTCTTGCAACATGATGATGAAACATTCATTTTTCATTTTATTCTTGACGGTGGCAACAGCGGTTTTAGCGCAAAACCCAGCGTCACAAGACCATAGTTTGGAAACTATGGCCTCTTGGGAACACACCCAAGCCAAAGGTGACCTGAACAAAGACGGCATCGACGACTTGGTGATCATTGCCACCCCACCCTTCAAGATGAAAGAAGAAGATGGCGAGGAATGCACCCAGCCCATTCTCGCCATTTACTGGGGGAACAGCGATGGGAGTTTCTCCTTGTTCCGTCACTATGACAATGTCATGCCCGTCATCTACGGGGACAATATTCAACTTGAATGGTCGGTCAACATCACCCCGCATGGGGTGCTAAACATTGGTGTGTCGAGTTTTGCCAGTACAGGCAGTTGGGAATCTTGGAGGGAGACCAATGTGTTGCGCTATCAGGAGGGTGATTTTTTCCTGATTGGCAAGGAACAAAGCAGTTTAAGCCGCAACACCGGCAAGACCGTGGACACCAGTACCAACTACCTAACCCGCAAGTGTCACACGACAACCGGCAACGAGTTTGACCAATCCGTGACTCCCCGCACCGTTTGGTCCCGTTTGCCCAAGGCAGGACTCAAGCGGCTGGGCACGTGGCGACTTGGAGAATAAGAAATATTTTTTTGTAAAACCGATAAAAACCATACATCATGTCGATAGACAGCATCCTTTCGCAGGCAACAGCCGAGGCCGTCAAGGCCCTGTACGGCGTGGATTTCCCTGCCAGCCAAATTGTGCCGCAAACCACCAAAAAGGAGTTTGAGGGCAACGAGACAATCGTGGTGTTTCCATTTCTCAAGGCATCGCACAAAGCGCCCGATGTCACTGCAAGCGAGATTGGCGAATACCTTGTGGCTCATTGCGACGCAGTGGAGAAATTCAACGTCATCAAAGGATTTCTCAACATCACCATCAAGCCCACCTACTGGACCAGCGTGCTACAGCACATCGCCGCACAACCCAATTATGGCATCGTCGAGGCCAACGAACAGAGTCCGTTGGTGATGATTGAGTATTCATCGCCCAACACCAACAAGCCTCTGCATCTGGGGCATGTGCGCAACAACTTGCTGGGCTACAGTCTGGCTTGCATCATGCAGGCCAACGGCAACAGAGTGGTAAAGACCAACATCGTGAACGACCGAGGCATCCACATCTGCAAGTCCATGCTCGCATGGCTCAAATGGGGCAACGGAATCACCCCCGAAAAAGCCGGCAAAAAAGGCGACCACCTCATTGGAGACTTCTATGTGGAATTCGACAAGCATTACAAGGCCGAGGTGAACCAACTCATGGAGCAACAAGGCATGACCAAGGAAGAGGCCGAGAAGGCCAGCCCACTCATGCAGGAGGCCCACGACATGCTTCGTCGCTGGGAGGATGGCGACGAGCAGGTGCGCAACCTGTGGCAGATGATGAACGAATGGGTGTATGCCGGATTCGACGAGACCTATCAACGGTTGGGAGTGTGTTTTGACAAGATTTACTATGAGAGCAACACTTACCTTGAAGGTAAGGAAAAAGTACTTGAAGGACTCGAAAAAGGCCTATTCTACCGCAAGGACGATGGGTCGGTATGGGCCGACTTGACTGGCGACGGATTAGACCACAAATTGCTGCTGCGCAGCGACGGCACATCGGTCTACATGACCCAGGACATAGGCACCGCCAAGTTACGCTACCAGGACTACCCCATCGACAAGATGATTTATGTGGTAGGCAACGAGCAAAACTATCACTTCCAAGTGCTCTCCCTGCTGCTCGACAAACTGGGCTTCAAGTGGGGCAAGGACCTGATTCATTTCTCCTACGGCATGGTGGAACTGCCGTGCGGCAAGATGAAGTCGCGCGAGGGCACAGTGGTCGATGCCGATGAACTGATGGACGAAATGATTGCAACGGCCCGACGCATGAGCGAGGAACCCGGGCGACTGCAAGGGGTGCCCGAAGAGGAAAAGGATGAGGTGCTGCGCATGATTGGACTTGGGGCCCTCAAATACTTCATCCTCAAAGTGGATCCGCGCAAGAACATGACGTTCAACCCCCAAGAATCCATCGACTTCAATGGCAACACGGGGCCCTTCATCCAGTACACCTACGCCCGTATCCAGTCGTTGCTGCGCAAGGCCGAGGGAAACCCGATGGACAGTGATATCAGCGAGGTTGAACCCAATGAAAAAGAAACGGCACTTATCCAACGCCTGGCCGATTTCTCGACGGCAGTGAGCGAGGCTGGGCGCACCTACAGCCCGGCACTCATCGCCAACTATGTTTACGACCTGGCCAAGGAATACAACCAGTTCTACCACGACTACAGCATACTGCGTGAGGAGAACGGTGCCGTAAGGGCCTTCAGGCTGGTGCTCTCACTCACCGTGGGAAACATTATCAAGAGCGGAATGGCATTGCTGGGAATTGAAATGCCGTCTCGAATGTGATTTGGCACAGTTTTTGCCAAGCATTTCAGAACAAACCTATTTAATAGAAAATGAACAACTACAACAATCTTCCTGAATACGGCTACACAACCGCCGCACAACTTGAGAACGAATTGTCACTGCAGGCCTATGTGGCACGCGTGATGCGAGGCGTCTACCTCAAGATGTTTCTCGGCCTGCTTGTGACTGCTGTTGCTTCGTACTTCACCTTGAGCAACGAGGCATTTCTCACACTGGTCTACGGCAACAAGGTGCTGTTCTTTGGCATCGCCATTGCCGAGTTGGCTCTGGTGCTCATCATCAGTGCCGCCATCAACAAGTTGAGCAATGCCATGGCCACATTGCTGTTTTTCCTCTATTCGGCACTCAATGGCGTGACCATCAGTTATATCTTTGCCATCTACTCGCCACAATCCATCTTCCTCACCTTCTGCATCACGGCAGGCACGTTTGGAGCCATGAGCATCTTTGGTTATCTCACCAAGCAGGATCTGAGCAAGTTTGGAGCGATCCTTTTCATGGCGCTCATTGGACTCATTGTGTGCATCATCGTCAACATTTTCCTTGCCAGCAGCGCACTCGACTGGCTCATCAGCCTGGCAGGAGTAGCCATTTTTGTGGGATTGACCGCATGGGACACCCAAAAAATCAAGCAAATGGCAGCGATGACCGACGAGGCAAGCGCCGGAAAGGTGGCCACCCTGGGAGCACTTTCGCTCTATCTGGACTTCATCAACCTGTTTATCTACCTGCTGCGGATTTTCGGTTCCCGCGACTGATAGCGAGACCTAACAACCCAAGCCCATCGTTCTCTCTTCTGAAGAAATGATGGATGCGCATCAAGTGAACCCCAAAAGTCGTTGAAGGACTTTTGGGGTTCACTTGATGGTGGTGGAACCAAATATCAGAATCTGATTCCTGCAAGTGCCGTGAATTGTATCATGGAATTCACCAGGTGGCTTTCTTGCGCTTTGTAGCGGTGATGGTCGGCATAACTCTGGAAGCCCAAGAAAAATTTCTTGTGATTGAAAACCGCACCCAAGCGTGCACGGGCATTGAGCGACAGAGAACTCGCCATGCCATCACGGTTGTGGAAATGATTATACCTATAACCCAAATAGGGAGTCAAAGTGAAATTCAACAGCCACTTGCGGCCCAACACCCAGTTGTAACCATAGCCGAAAAGCACACAATAGTCGTTATAGAGAATGCGCGGTGCATCGGCCTGTGTCGGGATGTAAATG
>CACZNP010000210.1 GCA_902782545.1 uncultured Bacteroidales bacterium | reverse complement strand
GTCCATACACTCCCCATAACAGGTTTCTTTGACGAATGCCAATTCCATGCGATGCACCATGTTCTTGTCAAAATAAGACAAGTCGAATTGGTTCATCAGCAATTCGATGTATTTTAACGTATTCACATGACGGTTGAAATCACAGTCGGCATAGCCAAATGTATGCGTCGTTGTCTCCCCTCCTTCCACCGGGCGCAACCGCCCTTGCGGCTCTATGGGGCAAACGCGGTCGGACACATTCTCATTGATATAACTCAACTTGGAGATGTCCATTCCGGTGCGGGTGGTCAAATCGATCACCATCCACACGGTGCGCACATATCCCAACACCTCGCCTTCTGGACTGGTCATACACATGTTGCGCAGCGAGAAATGCCGGTTGTAATCCTCTATCCAGGTGGTGAAGGTGTAGTCTTCGTTGACCTTGGGATACCGACTCATCTCCACCGTGATGCGGCTCAGCACCCATGCCTGGTTATCCTCGATCAGGCGCGCATAGCCCACGCCCCAAGAGTTGGCATGCAGGGTGGCAACATCAATCACACGGGCCACCAGCAACGACAATGGCATCTCGCGCTCAGGGTTGCATTCGCCAGCCGACAGGTAATATGTTTTGCTAAACTCTTTCATTGTCTTTTATTAAACTCTCTTCTATCACACTCTCTTATGGGTTTCTTGCGCCAATCATACGCTCCAGTTCCTTCGAATCGCTGTGCCGCTTGCCGTTCAGGTCGTGAAGGTATTGGTTCACGTCGTTCGGGGCCATATTGCGCACATGGTCAAAGGCCTCGGGTTTCAGAATGCGGGTGAAAACCACTCGCTGAATGGCGACTTTGTCGCAGCAGCCCTCGCCATACCCCATTTTCTCGGGTTCTTTGCCGGGGCCGTTGCTGCTCCAGTAATGAACCTTACCCTCGGCATCAAGTCCCAAAAAAATCACGCTGTGACCAGCCTCTTGTAAATGCCCGCGGACACCATCCTCGCCAACAATGGCTCCACCGTCATGGCCACGGCTATCGTTGCGGTTCCAAAAGATTTTCATCACATCCCCCGGACGCGCGCTAAACCACACTGGATGCGCACGCCACTCGGCATCTGTCATGTATCGCTCGCATGGAGTCTCCTTGACACTGTCGTTTTTTGCGCCACGATAGGCCGCGAAACTGTAGCCGGCACCAATCTCGTTGACCAGAACAGCCAATGCGGGGCCATTGGCATTGGCACGCCCCCAAAACCCCACGCCATCGTCCTGTCCGTCGTGCACTCTCATGTTCTCCCATGCCTGCCTTGAGATTTGTCCTTGGCTGTCCCACATGAGGAGAGCCTTGACCAGCACGGCATAGGTGGCACTGGAGCAGAACGAGGGTTGGGCCTGCCAGGGATCGAACGTGGGGCGCTCGTCATCCTCGCCCATCTTAAAAGCATCTTTGAGGCCTTGCCAAGTGGTTTTGGCAAACTTGGCATTGGGTTTGCCGCCAGTGTAGTAGCCGCCATTCACAGGAAATGAATCAATGGCACACAACACGGTGTGTTGCCAGAGGGTGTTCACCGGATTGCGGGCAACCAATGCCACGGGCAAGCACATCAAGAATATCGTGAGCACTCGCAAGCGTTTCATAAGTGATTGGTTTTGTGAAGCAAATAATTGTCAAGCAACACCATGGCCATCATTGCCTCGACAATTGGAACGGCACGGGGCACCACGCACGGATCATGGCGCCCGCGAGGTGGCAAAGTCACCTGACGACCTTCACGGTCAATGGTTTCAACAGGACGCATGAGAGTCGCCACTGGTTTGAACACGACATTGAAATAAATGTCTTCGCCGTTGCTGATTCCTCCCTGCACTCCTCCGGAATGGTTGGTTTGGGTTCCAATCACACCGTTTTTGCACACAAAAGTGTCCATCACCTCGCTGCCACGGGCCGACGCAAAACGCATACCCGTTCCCAGTTCAAACGCCTTGGCGGCATTGATGCTGAGCAAGGCAGCCCCCAACTGGGCATGGAGTTTGCCAAATACCGGCTCGCCCCATCCTGCGGGCACGCCTGTGGCCACACAGGAAACCATGCCGCCCAACGTGTCGCCCTCCAATCGGGCGGCCTCAATCTCAGCCTGCATGCGGGAAGCAACCTCGGCATCGGGACAACGCACAGCATTATTGTCGATTGACGACAAGTCGAGCCTTGAATAGCCAGTTTCAAGTTTCACGTTCCCCACTTGCGATGTGTAAGCCGTTACCGACACCCCCAATTTCTCAAGCAATTGCATTGCGAGAGCGCCAGCCACCACACGGGCTGCGGTCTCACGCGCCGAAGCACGGCCACCTCCTCGAGGATCACGTAAGCCATACTTGGCATCATAGGTGTAGTCGGCATGCGAGGGACGATAGCAACGCGCCAGTAAGTCATAGTCGGCCGAGCGCTGGTCATTGTTGCGGATCACAAACCCGATGGGTGTCCCCAATGTCACGCCGTTGTAAATGCCTGATAGGAACTCCACCTCATCGCACTCGTTGCGGGAAGTGGCGATTGACGACTGCCCGGGTCGACGTCGGGCCACAAAACGTTGCAGTCGGGCCATGTCGATGGACACTCCTGCAGGCACACCGTCAATCACACCGCCAATGGCCGGACCGTGCGACTCTCCAAAGGACGTTAGTCTGAAAATTGTTCCAAATGTATTGCTCATGATTGTCAATGATTGTCAATGATCAAGTCGGTAACCGATGCACCCACATAGTTCACAAGGTCGGCGGGAGCCACTTTCAACTGCAAACCGCGCATTCCGGCACTCACATAAATATAGGGGAAATCGTTGCAAGTGGTGTGAAAAAAAGTGGGGAACGGCTTTTTCATTCCTATGGGGGAACAACCGCCACGAATGTAACCCGTGGTGGGCAGCAACGCTTTCATGGCGATGAGGTCCACTTTCTTGTTCCCCGACACACGGGCGGCTTTCTTCAGGTCCACCTCATCACAACCGGGTATCACGCACACAAAGTGGCCCGTGCGGTCGCCTTGCAGAACCAGGGTCTTGAACACGCAGCGTATGTCTTCGCCCAATGCCGCCGCCACATGATCGGCCGCAAGATTGTTTTCATCCACCTCATAGGGAATCAGTTCGTAGGGTATCTTGGCCTTATCGAGCAAGCGCGCGGCATTAGTTTTAGTTAATTTCTTCATTTATTCGGGTTCTTTATGGCAAAGTTAAGGAATTTGTGGTATTTTTGCGCAGATTTAAACGAAAAACTTATGAGAAAAACGTTTTTGTTCGCCATTTTGACGGCTTTCGCATGCCTTTCGGCCGGGGCACAGATGAAGGCGCTCAACACCGAGATGTTCGAGGAACTGCTGCGCCAAGCAAATGCGCAGCCCATCGGCAATGCCAAATTGCTGCTCTCATCCACTGTCAACGCCTTGTCCAGCAACCCCAAGGCCTACCGCAAAGCCATTGAGGTGGCCGAAAAAAGATTGAGCACACCCACCGACTCGCTTCACAACGAGGAACTTTATATCGCTCTGCTGGAGAATGCCATCAACAACTATGTGTTGAGTGGTGGGGAAAAGGAACGTCCCAGGTTGTTGCTGGAGAACGCCAAGAGAAACCGCATCGGCACTGTCGCCGCCGACATTGATTATGTTACTCGCGACGGGAAAAAACACCTGATGAGCGAAATCACGTCACCTCTCACACTGGTCTACTTCAACGACCCCGACTGTGACGCATGTGAACAAGTGAAAGAACGCCTGGGAACATCGGCACTGGTTCGTGACATGGTGAACAGCGGCAAACTCACCGTGCTTGCCATATACACCGGAGCAGACCAAAAACTGTGGAAAAAAACCGACTATCCGCAAACCTTGATCAATGGATGGAACAAGAGCGCAAGCATTGAGGACAACGGTACCTACATCCTCCCATCCATGCCTCTTTTCTATTTGCTCGACAGCGACAAAAAAGTGCTGATGAAGAACGAGCCCAGCCTGAAACGGGTGGAGGAACGACTTCAGCAAGAGCAGTAATGCAACAACAAATAATCGGTTGAGCCCAATTCCACCTTCAGGTGCGACGAGGCACGCAAACCGAGCACCCACACAACACAGCCGTCGGCCTCAAGAAGCCAGACGGCTTTTTTGTCGGCATCGCTCAACTTGGCGTCGGCAAACAAATCGCTCACGAGTTTGCTGCCATGCATCCCGTAGGGACTGAGCCGGTCGCCCTTGCGCCAATGACGCAGAACCACCCGGCCGCACGACAGCACATCGGGGTGCAGGGCTACAGTGTT
The DNA here is from genome assembly GCA_902782545.1 of uncultured Bacteroidales bacterium. Classification (GTDB taxonomy): domain Bacteria; phylum Bacteroidota; class Bacteroidia; order Bacteroidales; family Muribaculaceae; genus Sodaliphilus. The sequence continues at coordinate 714 of CACZNP010000210.1, read as the reverse complement.
TCTGCCATCCACCATCGAGGGTGCAAATGGCACTGCGGAGCGGTTCATCCGCAACCAGTCCGGAAATGAGTTAGGGTTCGACAGGCTGATTGAAATCTCTTCGATGGGATCAATCGTTGATTCCTCAATGTCAATGAAATCACGGCCTACATATAAAGTTCTTGTGGAACTTGAGAACACACACCCTACCGATGCAGTGAAAACTGCCTCGCATTGCGTGCGGTTAAAGCCATCTTTCTTCAGCATTTCATACAACAAAACCCCTCTGTTCTCCACCTGGCGCAGCACCGAAAGGTTGTAACGAGCCACTCCTGAATGGGGCGATGCCATGAGTGCTTCGCTGCGCAACCGCTCCACCAACTCGGCATAAAGGGCACGGCCCTCACCCACCCGATTCATGGTGTCGGATATTCGGTCGCGGGCGGCTGGGAACTCCTGCTCAACGGCAGGGATCACCACACTGCGCAAGCGGTTCCTGAGGTAATCATTTTCCATGTTGGTGCTGTCGGTCACAAAGCCTTGCCCCAATCCTTGAAGATATTCCAACACATCGGCACGACACACGCACAGCAACGGACGTATCACCCGACCATGCACTGGACGCATACCGGCAAGGCCGGCAAGGCCTGTGCCACGCAGGGCATTCAGGAAGAATGTCTCCACATTGTCGTCACGATGATGAGCCACGGCCACCACTGCACAATTGCCATCCGC
>CACZNP010000209.1 GCA_902782545.1 uncultured Bacteroidales bacterium | reverse complement strand
ACCGCTCCTTATCGTAACGTTCGCTGCGCGCAAGTTACTTTCTTTCGGCATAAAAAATAAAAAACTTCGTTTCTTATTTTGTTCTGCGCTCATTTAATCGTAACTTTGTCGATTAATTTGAAAAGAATATCATTGGATAAAGAGTAATATGAAGAAATTCAAAGAATACGACAGGTTCAATCTGTCGGAAGTGAACAAGGACGTTTTGTCGCAATGGGACGCCGAGGGAGTGTTTGAGGCAAGCATCGCCGAGCGTGACGGTGCACCGGCATTTGTGTTCTACGAAGGCCCCCCCAGCGCCAACGGCATGCCCGGCATCCATCATGTGATGGCACGCACCATCAAGGACATCGTGTGCCGCTATAAGACCATGCTGGGTTTCCAGGTGCTGCGCAAAGCAGGCTGGGACACCCATGGACTGCCCGTGGAACTGGGCGTGGAGAAGTCGTTGGGCATCACCAAAGAGGACATTGGCAAAACAATCAGTGTTGAGCAGTACAATGCCACTTGTCGAAAAGAAGTGATGAAGTACACCCGTGAATGGGAAGACCTCACGCACCGCATGGGTTACTGGGTGGACATGAATGACCCGTACATCACTTACAAAAACAGTTACATAGAGACCTTGTGGTGGCTTCTCAAGAAACTCTACGACAAGGGACTGCTCTACAAGGGGTACACGATTCAGCCCTACAGTCCTGCCGCAGGAACCGGCTTGAGCAGCCATGAGTTGAACATGCCAGGCTGCTACCGCGATGTCAAGGATCAAACCGCAACGGCACAGTTCACTGTTGTCAAGAATGACCACCCTGCCGTCAAGACAATTGCTGAGAATGCCGATGCCGGTTTCGACCACTTGTGCATCCTGGCATGGACCACCACACCATGGACCCTGCCGTCGAACACCGCTCTGTGCGTAGGCTCGAAAATTGACTATGTGGCGGTGGAGAGTTTCAACCCCTACAACGGAAAACCGGCCATCTATATCCTTGCCAAGGCGCGCATGGATGCCTATTTCAAGCCCGAAGGTGCTGAGCGTCCGCTGAGCGAATACCGCCCCGGAGACAAGGTGATACCCTACAAAGTCATTGCCCACTTCAAGGGTGCCGACTTGCTGGAGATGCGCTATGAGCAACTGTTCCCATGGGTGAAGCCCGTGGAGAAAGTCGACGACCAAATCGTTGACCGCTCGGAAAAAGCCTTCCGCGTGATTCACGGCGACTATGTGACCACCGACGATGGTACAGGCATTGTTCACATCGCGCCCACATTTGGTGCCGACGATGCCGCAGTGGCCCGCGCAGCAGGTGTCCCCGCCCTGTTTATGATCAACAACAAACTCGAGACCCGCCCCATGGTGGATTTGAGCGGAAAATACTACACATTCGATGACCTGGACCCCGATTTCGTGAACCGGTTCGTCAATGTGGAACTGTACAAAGAATATGCCGGCGCTTGGGTGAAAAACGCCTACGACCCGCAATACACGGTCGACGGCAAGTACGATGAGGATGCTGCCAACAAAGCCGAGGACCTGAACGTGTATCTCAGCATCCGCATGAAGCAGGCAGGCACCGCTTTCCGCATCGAGAAACATGTACACAACTATCCCCACTGCTGGCGCACCGACAAGCCTGTGCTCTACTATCCCCTCGACAGTTGGTTCATCCGCTCCACTGCAGCGCGCGACCGCATGGTGGAATTGAACAAAAACATCAAATGGAAACCTGAGCACACCGGAACAGGACGCTTTGGCAAGTGGCTGGAAAACCTCAACGACTGGAACCTGAGCCGCAGCCGCTACTGGGGCACCCCTTTGCCCATCTGGCGCAGCGAGAACGGAGAAACCAAGTGTGTGGGCAGCATCGCCGAGTTGTTCGACGAGATTGACCGGGCAGTGGCTGCCGGGTTCATGCCCAGCAACCCCTACCGCGACCGTGGATTTGTGCCCGGTGATTACAGCGAGGAGAACTACAACCGCATCGATTTGCACCGTCCCTACGTGGACGAGATTGTGCTGGTGAGCGAAACTGGCAAGCCCATGAAGCGCGAACTGGACCTGATCGACGTGTGGTTCGACAGTGGTGCCATGCCTTATGCACAAGCACACTACCCCTTTGAGAACAAAGAACTCGTGAACAGTGGCCGCGCTTTCCCCGCCGATTTTATCGCCGAGGGCGTTGACCAAACACGAGGATGGTTCTTCACCCTGCACGCCATCGCCACCATGGTGATGGACAGTGTGGCCTACAAGAGTGTCATTTCCAACGGATTGGTACTCGACAAGAACGGCAACAAGATGAGCAAACGATTGGGCAATGCCGTTGACCCGTTTGCTGCCATCGAAAAACATGGCTCCGACCCCTTGCGCTGGTACATGATCAGCAATTCGTCGCCGTGGGACAACCTCAAGTTTGACGAAGCAGGTGTGGAGGAAGTGAGCCGCAAGTTTTTCGGCACTCTCTACAACACCTATTCGTTCTTTGCGCTCTATGCCAACGTAGACGGTTTCGACCCCGATGCCCCACAGGTCCCGTTGTCGGAGCGACCCGAAATTGACCGATGGATCATCTCGCTGCTCAACAGCCTCATTGCCGAGGTGCGCCGACAGTTGGATGACTACGAGCCCACCCGTGCCGCCCGCGCCATCAGCGAGTTTGTGGGCGACCACCTGAGCAACTGGTATGTGCGACTGAACCGCAAACGTTTCTGGGGAGGTGAGATGACCACCGACAAGTTGGCGGCCTACCAAACCCTCTTTGAGTGTCTCAAGACCGTGGCCTTGCTCATGGCGCCTGTGGCACCATTCTTCAGCGACCGCTTGTACCGAGACCTCACGGGAAGCACCACCTCGGTGCACTTGGCATCCTATCCCCAGGCCGACAGTGCAGTGATTGACCGTCGTCTGGAAGAGCGTATGCAAGTGGCTCAAGACATCACTTCGATGGTTCTGTCGCTGCGTCGCAAAAAGAATCTGAAAGTACGGCAACCGCTCAAAGCCATCATGGTGCCTGTGCTCGACGACAGGCAGCGCGACGATGTAGAGGCCGTGGCCGACTTGGTGAAGAGCGAGGTGAACGTGAAGGACATCAACTTGGTGGGCAACGATGCCGGCATCCTGGTCAAGCGCATCAAACCCGACTTCAAGAAACTGGGGCCGAAATACGGTAAAATCATGAAACAAGTGGCCGCCGCCCTCACTTCCATGTCCCAACAGGGCATTCAAGAGTTTGAGAAAAACGGACAAGTGACATTGGACTTTGAAGGGCAACAGGCCGTGGTGGAACTCGCCGATGTGGAAATCATCAGTGAAGACATCCCCGGATGGCTTGTGGCCAATGAGGGCAACCTCACCGTTGCACTCGATATCACCGTCACCCCCGAACTGCAACGCGAGGGAGTGGCACGGGAACTGGTCAACCGCATCCAAAACGTGCGCAAGAGCAAAGACTTCGACATCACCGACAAAATTGAGGTGGTCATTGCTCCCGATGAGCGCACCGATGAGGCCGTGGCACAGTTTGGCGACTACATTGCACGCCAAGTGCTCGCCACAAACATCAAAGTGGCCCCCGTTGACAGTGCCAATGCCGTGGAACTCGACATGGACGGATGGACACTGCCCATCACCGTGAAAAAAGTGAAATAGAAACAGAACAATATAAAACAACACGCGACTATGAGTGACCAAACTGAAAAATTGAGATACTCCGACGAGGAGTTGCAAGAGTTCAAGGCCATCATCCTCGAAAAACTGGAGCAAGCCAAGGAGAACTACGAATTGCTGCGCTCACAAATCGTTGCCGAGGACATGAACCCCACCTTCAAAGTGCTGGAGGAAGGCGCAACCACGCTCGAAAGAGAGGAGGCAAGCCAACGGGCACAGCGGCAAATGGAATTCATCCGCAAACTGCAGGCTGCCCTGGTACGCATCGAGAACAAGACCTATGGGGTGTGCCGCGTAACAGGCAAACTCATCCCCAAGGAACGCCTGCGTGCAGTGCCTCACGCCACACTGTCACTTGAGGGTAAAGAACTGGAGCAGAAGAATCGTCGCTGAATGAAACGAATGTCAAACGGCTCGATGGCGACACTAATCATCATTGTCGTCATCGCCCTGGACCAAGCCTTGAAGATTTGGGTCAAGACTCATTTCTTCTATGGCGAGGAGTTGCAGATTGCCAGTTGGTTCAAGTTGCAATTCATCGAAAACAACGGCATGGCATTTGGTATGGAGTTGGGCAGCAAGTTGCTACTCACATGGTTCCGCATCATTGCCGTGGCACTGTTTTGCTACTATCTGTACAAACTGAGAACCCGCACCGACCTCGCACGAGGCTATGTCGCGTGTATAGCACTCATCACAGCGGGCGCTGCCGGCAATGTGCTGGACTGCATTTTTTATGGTGTGTTGTTCGATGCTCCTCCCCCTCCCCTGGTGGCACAGATGTTCCCGCCCGATGGCGGTTACGCGTCGCTTTTCAATGGCCGTGTGGTGGACATGTTTTATTTCCCGCTCTGCGAATGGGATTGGCCATCGTGGATGCCCATGGTGGGAGGTGATCATTTCATTTTCTTCCAGCCCATTTTCAACCTTGCCGACGCCTCGCTCAGCGTGAGCATGATTGTCCTCATCTTGTTCTATTCGCGTTTCCTGTCGGCAGATGACAAAAAGAAAACCTCCGACACCGAAACACAAAGCGGGGATTCAAACCAGTGACCATGCGCCGCGCTTGTTTCATATTGTTCCTGATGCTGTTCTGCCTGTCGGCTTGCGACAAGGCACCAAGCGGTGTGATTGGCGAGCGTAAAATGGCCGCACTGCTTGAAGACTTTTTCAAAGCCGATGCCTACATGGACATGCATTCCAACCAATTCGACACCGACTCGGCTCGACAGGTGATGAAACAATCCATCATGCGCAAGCATGGAATCACCCAAGCCATGTATGACTCATCGCTGGTGTGGTATGCACACAACATGGACACTTACACCTTGGTCTTTGACCGGGTCCTCGACAATCTGGAGAGTCAAAAACTCAAGGCACAGCGCGATGCGCAGAAAGCCCAACTCAAACCCCAGCAAATACGACAAGAGATGGCCGTGAGGCAAGATTTCTCGGGCTCGGGCGACACCATCGACATCTGGACCCTGTCGCGCTTGTGGATGTTGCCACCCGCGCTCGGTCAAGGCTACATCACTTTCACACAAAGCCCCGACAACCGCTATCAAGCAGGCGACCGCTACGAGTTGAGTTTCAAGTCGGTCACGGTGAAAAGCGACCTGAAATTGTTGCTGGCGGTCGACTATCAGGATGGAGGCACTGCCTTCATGAGCCGTGGCAATTGTCCCGACGGATGGAACAAACTGATGCTGCAAAGCGACTCCACCCGCACCGTGCGACGCATCTATGGTTACGTGCGCTACAATAACCAGCCCGGTGGCATCGCCATCATCGACAGCCTTGCCTTGCTGCGCATGCACAAAAAAGATGTGTCCTACGGCTATATCGGTGTCCAGCGGCTCTTGGAACGCAACAAGTGAGTGAATTATTTCCGGCTTTAGGCCAAATTATTCATTTCCCGTTGTTCATTATCATTTTAATTCGTATCTTTGCACCGCTTTTTGGCAAAAATATCCAAAATTGCATGGTTCCGTAGCTCAGTTGGATAGAGCAACAGCCTTCTAAGCTGTGGGTCTTGGGTTCGAATCCCAACGGAATCACGATGGCGGCCTCAAAAAGAGAAACTTGTTTCTT
>CACZNP010000208.1 GCA_902782545.1 uncultured Bacteroidales bacterium | reverse complement strand
TTTGTGTGAAGCCGTGAAATGGACGGGTGGTCACCAAGAGCCGCCTCCACCGCCTCCACCGAACGACCCGCCGCCAAAGCCTCCCCAGCCGCCGGAACTTCCTCCCCAGCCGCTACTGCCGGAACCTCCGCTCCAACCCGAGAACGTGCTGCCTCCCCAGGTGCCTGTGCTGGGGGTGTTGATTCCGCCGCCGCCATTGCCATACTTGTGATAGCAGTAAAGGAACAGTACGATAAAGATGATGATATAGGCAATGAGATCGTAGACCCATTCATCGTCGTCTTCGTTGTCGAGGTATTCCTGTTCGCTGTATTCCCCTTCGCTCACGGACATGAGCACTTGCAGGGCTGCCCACACGCCGCCGTTGTAGTCATTCTCCTTGAAGTGCGGAATCATTTCCCGGTTCACCACCCGGGTGCAGAAAGCGTCGGTCAGTCCACCCTCCAGTCCGTAGCCTGGGGCGATGAATGCCTCTCCTTTGCTGTCGGGGGTTTTGGGCTTGATGAGCACCACGACACCGTTGTTGTTCTTGCTGCCACCCACACCCCATTGTTGCCCGATTTGATAGGCCATCATCGCCTTGTCGTAAGTGCCCAGATCGTTCAAGGTCACCACGACGATTTGGTTGCTGGTGCGGATGGCGAAGGCTTCGAGCGATTCTTCCATGGCATGCGTGTCGCCCAGCACCCCGGCCAGGTCGTTGACCAGTCGTGGCGGGTTGGGCCGTGGCGGCACCTGTGCTGTCGTTGCCAGGGCCATCAGCAGCATGGCTGCCAGGATGATGTGTGTGGCGCGGTTAATCATCGTCCATTTCGTCGTAGGTCACCTCGTTGCTCAGTTCGTTGACGTCGTCCCGCTCGGCCGGGAACAAGGCCGCCAGTTTCTCGCCCAGCCTCGTTATCACCTGGCACAAGCCGTCGACGGGCCTTCCAGCGCGCAACATTTGTCCCAGCAGTTCCACTTCTCCGTCCCAAAAGTCTTGCTGGACAACACCGTCAATCCCCACGTCGCCCAAAATGGCAAGGCGTCGGTCTTGATAGGCAACGAATACAAGCACAGCGTTGCGGTGTCGAGTTCGGAACAGCCCCAGCCGGTTGAACACTTGCGCTGCCCGCCGCATCACATCGCCTCGGCAACGTGGTGTGACGTGGACGCAAATCTCGCCCAATGTGTGCTTCTCAGCCTCGGTGATTGCCTGTGCGATGCGTCGCTGCCCGTCGGAGGGTATGTAGTCGACCAGCGTCATGTTTCTCAAGAGCCGAAGTCGACGGTGGGAGCCTTGTCGGCGCCAGCCTGTGCCTCGAAATACGGCCTCTTGTCAAAGTTGAATATCGAAGCGATGATGTTGTTCGGGAAGGTGCGGATCTCGGTGTTGTAGCCTTTAGCCACCTCGTTGAATTTCTGTCGCTCGACGGTGATGCGGTTTTCGGTTCCCTCGAGTTGCGACTGCAATTCGAGGAAGTTCTGGTTTGCCTTCAAGTCGGGGTAATTCTCACTCACGGCAATGAGGCGGCTCAATGCGCTCGACAACTCGCTTTGTGCCTGTTGGAATTTCTTGAGAGCGTTTTCGTCGAGGTTAGCGGGGTCGATTTTGACCGAAGTGGCGGCCGCGCGTGCGTTGATCACCGCCTCGAGAGTCTCTTTTTCATGAGTGGCATAGCCCTTGACGGTTGCCACCAAGTTGGGTACGAGGTCGGCCCTGCGCTGGTACACGTTCTCCACTTGTGCCCAAGCGGCTTCCACTCCTTCTTGCGACTTGACCATTCCGTTGTACGCTCCTTTGACCCATCCAAAGAGCATGAAGCCGATGACCACAACGGCCAGCACGGCGATTAAGCAACCTTTTTTCATCTTCAGTACTTTTTTATATAATAAATATAGGTGTTGATTGAATCGTTTTTTTGTTTGGATTGTAAAGTTACTCTTTTTCTGTAATCCTTGCAAGATTCATGCCGTTTTTCTGCCGGTTTGCCGCATTTTGTCTGGCGGGATGGTGCTGTGTGGCACCGGGGGTTGATTGTGAGGACAGGGTAGCGTCCATTTGAGACAGCCAGCGATTAAACACAATTTCATGTACATTAACACACTTTTGCGACACAAATGCCTGCTAAAGGCCACTGAGAAGTTGTATAGAACAGGCGTTTAACACAAAATAATACTTTATTAACCACAATTAACACCAATTACTTGAACATATTATTTTAGGTAGGTAATCTCGCACCGTTTTGTGCTTGGCATTTTTGTGCCGAGGAAAATAAAAGAAAACAATCAAATTATAACCATAAAAAACTTGAAAAGATGAGAAAATTATTGTCGTTTGTTTTGCTGGCCGCAGGTACTCTTTTTGCGGGAGCCTATGAATATCCGTTTGACTGGGCTG
>CACZNP010000207.1 GCA_902782545.1 uncultured Bacteroidales bacterium | reverse complement strand
CGGCCATGCGCCGCATGTTCATCAGCGCATACCGCATGCGTCCCAGAGCAGTGTTGATGCTCACCTTGGTGGTGTCGGCGATTTCCTTGAAACTCATATTTCTATAGTAGCGCATAAGAAGCACCTCCCGTTGGGTTTCGGGCAAAGCCAAGATCAATCGGCGAACATCTCGATGGATTTGGTGTGTCACCAAGGTGTCTTCAATGGTCTCTTCGCTCAATTCCTTCCGGTTGAGCACGTTGACCTCGGGCACATCGGTCGATTGCAGGTTCTCGTTCCGCATGCGGCGGAAAAAGTCGATGATCAAGTTGTGTGCAATGCGCAACACCCAAGCCAGAAAATGACCATTTTCCACATAACGTCCCTGCTTGATGGTCATAATCACTTTGACAAACGTTTCCTGGAAAAGGTCGTTTGCCTGGTCATTGTCTTTTACTGAATGAAAAATATACGTATAAACCCGGTCCTTGTGGCGTTCAATCAACTCATCAAAGGCCTCGTTTATGCCATCGACATACAGCGCGATCAACTGTTCGTCGCTCTTGTCATTGAAGTGTCTCATTCTCAATAAAATTTTAGTTCTAATGAGTAGTGGTCACGTCGATAGGCAATGTTCTTTTAGTAAATAATATTAATAATAAGATGTTAAAAAATGGGTGCCAATATAACCATTGACACCGCAAAAGTAATCATTTTTTAATAATCGACAAATTTTTTGACGAAAAAATAAGCGTCATCTTCTTTTTCGCCACAATTTCAATAATGCACGGGTTAACTTGAATCCCAGCAACAAATAGTCGGCTGTCTTCAAGTGTCCAATGGTCTTGTCATTGAACATGAGTGCGCGGATGCCATTGTCATTCACACGGGTGCGCATGCCACCCAACACATGATCCATCTGGACACGTCCCACTTCACGGCGCAACAAGGCTTTTGCCCTGCGCTGTCGCAATTCGTCCATTGTGAGCCCGTTCCAATTATCGCTGGTGACTGCCGGCAACGCGTTGATATTCGCTGTTTCACTCATTTTCGTCGTGATTTAAAAACAGTTTGGTAATAAACCGTGCTATTGGGTCAACAATCAACTTTTGCTTGAAAGCAAGGATCGTGACAAGGAGGCCAATGAGCAATACTGCCACAATCAGGTTAGCCCCCCACACACTGCCCATGGCTTCGCCCAGAAGTGTCACCAATGTGTTGGCCACATAGGCCAAAGCAAATGCCCCTATGATGACCACCACAGCCACAACAGCAATTGCCGACAGCAAAATGGTCAATTTCTCAACTGCTGTCAACTTCGTATAGTTCCACTCAAGCGAGAAGAACTTTTTTGCCTCAAGCAAAAGTTGCCTGTAGTCTATCTCATTCATTGCGATGAGTCCTCGAAGAATTAATCTTCAATCTGGGCACTGATTTGTTTCACCAGTTGCTCCACCTCATCGTCGGAAAAATCGATGCCTTTTTTCTTGAGCAATTCCTTGATGCGTTTGCGCAGGTCCTCACCCTTTTCGGGGGCAAACAGGATGGCGGCAGTACAGCCCACGATGGCTCCGCCCAAGAATGCGTACAATACACTTAATGCCTTCATAATTTATTTTTTTTAATGTAGAATACGTGAAAAAACTAAGAACTCTTTGGCGTGAAATCGTGAGGGTTTTCGCCCATCACAACTCACTTGGCCCAATCAATTCATATGATCTTTGATTTCATCGGCGATTTGATCCACCAACTCGTCCATCTTGGAACCTTTGAGTTGCACACCTTTCTCGCGCAACAACTCAGCGATTTTCGAACGCATTTCTGTGCCTTTCTCGGGGGCGAAAAGCAAGCCCACAGCAGCGCCTGCGATAGCACCGCCAATCACTGCCAAAACGATGTTTAATGGTTTCATAAATATTTCAATTTTAATGAACGTTTGTCAAAACTGTTTACTAGCAAAAATTGTGCCTTTTTGAAACACGGGTTAAAATTACACATTCTTTTTCAATCACGCAACCTCAACTGACATTTTCATGAAAAATGGTCACAAAAATGGTGTTGAGCACTCCGGGGCGTGCCGCTCGCTCACCTGAGACGTTTGTCCCATTCTTTGCGGGATTTCTTGTTGTCAAGCGCGCGGGCCGCCTCACGCATCCATGCCCTGAAGTATTCATCGGTGCCCAAACACTCTTTCACGACATTCATGCACTTGCTGTCCTGATGATTGTCGAGCCACATGAGCCACAGCGACGGGTTGCGATACATCATTCCCTTTTGCCAAGAGCACAGCATTTTCCGCTTTTGGTTGATTTCTTCGAGCATTTTGCTGTCATGCATAGTCAGTGACATTTCATCCAGAGAACGGAGTCGCGACTCTGTTTTATCGGTAATCATCACATCGCTGGCCGGGGTTGTGTAGTGCGCAATCACCATTAATCCCATTCCCAGGGTATGACATTTGTTTGACTCGGTCACAGTTTTGTCCCCATTCGGGTTTTGACTGATGCGCCCAGGGATACTCATGTTCATTTTCTCGGTCCATAACGAGTGGAACGTGGGACTTTCGGCATTACGAGTGATCATGCCATTCCCATCTACATCAAATTGATAAGTGACACTGCCATCCTCAGTAATGATGGGTCCACCCTTATCATAGATATTCACATAACTCTTGAACTTGCGCGTGACAGTCACCGAATGTTCCTCAAGCGAAAAGCCGGGTGATTTCGCTTCCATTTTGATGCCACGGTCAGCAAACATGATTTCTCCCGAAGCAATCAGGATGTCGTCCTCACACAAAAGCAACGCACCGTCAATGATGCCCCCTTGGGGCTTATAGGTGACCACATACCATGTGGTGGCTATGTTTGGGGCCATCGCTTTGAGTAAGGCGATGGTGTAGTCTTTCGTTGCTTTCCACTGGGTGATGCTGATTCCCACCTCACACATTTCTTGCGGAGAACCACAATAGACGCCCTTGAGAAACTTCTCATTCAAATTGCGTGGCACCAATGCCACTCCATCCTCTTTGAAACCACATTCAAGCCGCTCGCCATTGATGTCGGCATATTTCACAACAGGGGTCATGGCACTCATGGTGGCAAACATTGTCATCACCATCATACCCATCACAAACAATATCTTTTTCATAAATGATATAAATAAGTTTCCATTGACCACAAAAATAACCTTTTTCTATCGACCAAACAATAAATATTGTGGGAATTTGACTAAATTTGCACGGTTTTTATGGCATCGAACGCGCAATCAAATGATATAATTATCAAGGGTGCTCGCGTCAATAACCTCAAAAACATTGACGTGACCATACCCCGAGGCAAGTTGGTAGTGATTACCGGTCTGTCGGGCTCGGGCAAATCTTCTTTGGCCTTCGACACACTATACGCCGAAGGGCAACGTCGATATGTCGAGAGCCTTTCTTCCTATGCGCGTCAATTCATGGGTCGTCTTGCAAAACCCGAGTGCGATTTTATCCGAGGCATTCCGCCTGCCATCGCCATTGAGCAACGTGTGAATGTGCGAAACTCGCGAAGCACGGTGGGTACCAGCACCGAGATTTACGATTATCTGCGGCTGCTTTTTGCTCGCATCGGCAAGACTTATTCGCCAGTTTCGGGCGAGTTGGTAAAGAAACACACCCCAAACGATGTGGTTCATGCCATCAATGACTATCCCGACGGCACACGCTTTGCCATTCTCACCGAGATTGTGATTCCCGAGGGGCGCTCATTCAGCACCCAACTTGACTTGCTCATCAGGGAAGGATACTCCAGGCTTTTGCACAAAGGACAGTTTGTGACAATTAGCGATGTGTTGGCCATCAATAACATCGACAATGCTGAAGTTCCCGAATACCGTCTGCTCATTGACCGCATGGCAGTGACCCACGACAAGGCCGATGAGATGCGCATACTCGATTCGCTGAGCACAGCGTTTTACGAGGGACACGGCCAATGCATCCTGCAAGTGTGGAATGCCGACGGCAGCACTGATGAGCACCGTTTCTCGACCCGTTTTGAGCATGACGGCATCACTTTCCAGGAACCGAGTGAACTGATGTTCAATTTCAACAATCCCATTGGTGCATGTCCCACATGTGAGGGTTTTGGAAAAGTGATGGGCATTGATGAGAATCTTGTCATTCCCAATAAGTCGCTCTCGGTTTACGACGATGCAGTGATGTGCTGGCGTGGCCAAGTGATGGGAGAATGGAAACGGCAATTCATTCATGTGGCAAGCCGTCGCGGTTTCCCCATCCACAAGCCCTATTATCAACTCACACAAGAGCAAAAGGACTTCCTGTGGCATGGAAACGAGGAGTTTGGCGGCATTGACGCATTCTTTGAATTTGTGCAAAGTAAGTCCTACAGCATCCAATACCGAGTGATGCTTGCCCGCTATCGGGGCAAGACCGTGTGCCCCACTTGTCACGGTTCACGGCTCAAGCCCGAGGCTTCGTATGTTCGCGTGGGTGGACTGACCATTGGCGATATGGTGCAGATGCCTGTGGCAGACTTGTTGTCCTGGTTTAAAACCCTTCATCTCGATGGTGAGGATGCGGTCGTAGCCCAACGTTTGCTCACCGAAATCAACAACCGACTCTCCTACTTGGTGGAAGTGGGACTACCCTACCTCAGCCTGGATCGCTTGTCGTCATCGTTGTCGGGTGGTGAGAGCCAGCGCATCAACCTTGCCACTTCGTTGGGCAGTTCGCTGGTGGGAAGCATTTACATTCTGGATGAGCCCAGCATTGGATTGCATTCCCGCGACACACATCGACTCATCCATGTGTTGCGCATGCTGCAGCAGTTGGGGAATACGGTTGTCGTTGTGGAGCATGACGAGGAAATCATGCGGGCTGCCGACCAAATCATTGACATTGGCCCTGAGGCAGGCCGACATGGAGGCGAGGTCGTGTTTCAGGGCACCATCGATGAGATGCGACAATCCACGATCAGTTACACAGCACGTTATCTGACAGGAGCCTTGACAATACCGGTGCCCAAGCATCGTCGCAAATGGAACAAATACATTGAGGTGCATGGTGCCACGCAAAACAATCTCAAAAACATTGACGTGCGCTTTCCACTCGAGGTGATGACTGTTGTCACCGGTGTGAGCGGCAGTGGCAAGTCTACGCTGGTCAACGACATCCTGTATCGGGGAGTGGCGAGGCATTTCGACATCAACGTGGATGCACCGGGTAGCCATGCCAGCATCGAGGGAGATGTGAACCAAATCGAAGGCATTGTATTTGTGGACCAAAATCCCATCGGGAAATCCACTCGCAGCAATCCAGCCACCTATCTCAAGGCCTTCGATGAGATACGTCAACTATTCGCAGAGCAACAACTGGCCAAGCAGATGGGGTATGGACCCGGCTACTTCTCTTTTAACTCGCCTGGAGGGCGTTGTGAAGAATGCAAAGGTGAGGGTACCATTACCATTGAGATGCAGTTCATGGCCGACATCACCCTCACCTGCGAGGCTTGCCACGGCAAGCGCTACAACCACCATGTGCTTGATGTTCAATTCCGAGGCAAGACAGTGAGCGATGTGCTTGACATGACCGTGAATCAAGCCATCGAATTCTTCGGGGAAACCGACACACTGAACGAGGCAAAGATAGTGCGCCGCCTTAAACCCTTGCAGGATGTGGGACTGGGATATATCAAATTGGGACAATCATCCTCCACCCTCTCGGGCGGTGAGAATCAGCGTGTGAAATTGGCTTATTATCTCGGTGGAGAGCGAATCAACCGCACCCTTTTCATCTTTGACGAACCCACAACGGGATTGCATTTTCATGACATCAATACCCTCTTGAAATCTTTCAACCAACTCATTGACCAAGGGCACACTGTTGTTATCATTGAGCACAACATGGATGTGATCAAGTGTGCCGACCACATTATCGACCTGGGACCTGAAGGTGGAAAAGAAGGAGGAATGATTATCGCTACAGGTACACCCGAACAGATAGCCAACTGTCCCAACAGTTACACCGGGAAATATCTTGCAAGCAAACTGTAGAAAATGGGCAAAAAGCACTTTTACCCACCTCGTTCTACATAAAATAGGGACAAATATCCTCCAGCCAAATGATGAGTACACCTGCCACGTAGCCGGCAAACGCTAACAGAGTGATGCGCTTCACATACCAGAAAAATGGGATTCTCTCTATTCCCATAGCCACCACACCTGCAGCCGATCCGATAATGAGTAACGAGCCACCCACTCCGGCGCAGAATGTGAGCAGGTGCCAGAACAACCCATCCTCCACAAAGGTGCAGTAATAGGGATCGGTGAGTGAACCCAATTCACCAAACATCTGAATGCATGCGGCCACCAAAGGCACATTGTCGACGACTGCCGAAAGGATGCCAATTGCCGACGCTATAATGAGGGGCTGATGAATGTTGTTGTTCATGTCACTGGCAAGACGGCTCAGAATACCTGCCTGACTGAGTGCTGACACCGCCATAAGAATACCCAAGAAAAACAAAATTGTAGCCATGTCAATGCCACGGATGGCGCTTGTCACACGCCCTCCCAACTTGGGGTCGATGTGCAGTGTGTGGATGCAAATCTCAGTGATGAGCCAAATCACACCCAACGATATGACAATGCCTAAATAGGGAGGCAAATGCGTGATGGTTTTGAACACAGGCACAAAGAGCAATCCCAACACACCTATCACAAGCATTGCCTTGCTGAGATGGGGGTGCTGACGGGCAATTTCCGGATTCTTCTCGGCAACGGTCTTTACGGTTTGGATTTTACCTTCTTGGATATAAGCGGTGGCAATCCACACGGGGACCACAAGGGCAACAATGCTGGGAATAATCAAGTTCATA
Organism: uncultured Bacteroidales bacterium; assembly: GCA_902782545.1. GTDB lineage: Bacteria > Bacteroidota > Bacteroidia > Bacteroidales > Muribaculaceae > Sodaliphilus. The sequence goes on along the minus strand of CACZNP010000207.1, from coordinate 2,669 downwards.
AACAGGCTGGCGGTGGTCACTTTGTCGGCCATCCAAAGCATAATGGTGGTTACGTCGCCAATCGGCGAAAAAGCCCCACCGGCATTGGCCGCAATCACTATAACACTGGCAAACAGCCATCGTTCTTTCTTGTCGCTGAGCAATCGGCGGAGCATCATCACCATGATGATCGTGGTGGTCATGTTGTCAAGAACAGCACTCATCACGAAAGCCAAGATGGAGAGGATCCACATCAAGTGCTTCTTGTTGCGTGCGTTGATGCGCTCAGTGATCACACTGAAACCACCATACCGGTCGATGATTTCGACAATGGTCATTGCACCAATCAGGAAGAACAAAATCTCACTGGTCTCTCCCAAATGCATTTGCAACGACTCTTCCAGAGTGGGATCACCCGACATGAGCGAATAGATGCTCCAAAGCACGCCACACATGATCAGCGCAATCGTGGCTTTGTTGATGTGTAACGGATGCTCACAGGCAATGAGTAAATAGCCAAGCACAAAAAGAATTATCATCGAGGCAATCATGACCTGACCAAAAGAAAGAATTGAACTATAGGTGAATTAGTTATCTGGTGTTTTTGTAACAATCGGTTTAACGCAAGCGCTCACTGTCGCTAAGCAATTTTTTGTCACTTTTGATGCCTTTGTGGGCAAGCAAGGTGAGGAAAATGGCAACAAATGGCAGGATTGTCCACAGTCTCATCAAGGCAATGCCATGTCCGCGCTGCATGTACCACATCACAAAAATGCTCACCAATAATGCGACGATGAGCAGAACGCCAATCTTGCACAGTTTCATCTGCAAAGGCAGGTTTTTGTACTTGAACACCGTGATGAACAGCAACGCAACAATGAGCACGTCCATGCACAAAAGCAGCCAACACGGACTGGTGGGTGCTCCCACAAACCCTGTTGAGACTGCATTCAAGACATACTCTCCTGCGTCATTCAACACATTCATCACGGGCATGAACGTGAACACGGCCATCAAGATGGCAGCAAGTAACAGATAAACCGTTTGCAGACGTTGTATTACCATGGTTTTGTCTCCTGTATTATTCTAAGGTATCAAATTAAGTCACAAAATTAAGGAATTTTTTCCATATTCAAATTATTATCACAGCAAAAATTCAGGCCAAAGAGATATTTTCGTATTTTTGTATGATTTTTGCTATGTTCATTGTGTTTTACACTATACTATTTCATGTGTCATGGACCAAAAAGAAATCATACAGAACAGTAATCATATCATCGATTTGCTCAAGGAGTCGCGTGTAGCCGAAGCCATCACCTTGTTGTCGGCACAAGTGGAGCAATCGGGAAAATGGGAATTGAAAGAACAACTCCAAGAAATCAGTGGCACCTATGGCTATATGCTTCAGTATTTGTCGCAAGGCGTTGTTGACCCCAAGCGATTCGATTTGCTCGCATCGATAGTGGAGCGTTTGTATGTGCTGAATGACAAATCATTGGTTGCCTTGCTTGAAAGCACTTCCTATGATTTGTTCTATACACGCCGCCGCGACTTGGCATCGTTGAGTCTGCAACAATCGTTCAATGACTACAGAGTGGCCTGTAACAAATACAATCTGCTATTGTCGGTGGGAGAGTCAGAACGTGACAAAAATGCAGTTCTGCTGACACTCAATGAATGCGAACGTGCCGAGACGACACTCTTCAACAAAATTTGGAGTCTTTTCCCACTCATGGGCGATGAGGCCGACATGCTCAAAGAGGCCATTATCGATGAAACGTTGCCAGTGCATGCGCGCGCTTTGTTCACTGCCGCTGTATTTTTGGGATTGATGAAGTTCTATGACGAGAGCAAATTGGCCTTGTTGATGGAGTTGTATTGCCTCTCGCATGATGCCGAAGTGCAAATGAGGGCCATCACCGCCATGATGATAGCCATCGACCAGTATCCCCACCGTGTGCGTAACTCAGAGGCATTGAGACATCGCTTTGATGCCATGGCCGAAATGGCTTGTTTCCAGCACGATGTCACGACAGTGCAACGGCTGTTGGTGCGCTCGCGCAATACCGACAACATCTCACGCCGTGTGAATGAAGAACTCATGCCAGGCATCTTCAAGGCCCAACCCGATATTTTCAAAAAACTGAAAGATGGCGACACGCCCATCGATTTAGCCGACATTGAAGCCAACCCCGATTGGCAGCAATGGCTCGACGACAGTGGCATCGCAAAAAAAATGGAAGAACTCAATGAGTTGCAATCCGATGGCAGTGATGTGTTTATCGCCACATTCTCCCATCTTAAAAGTTTCCCGTTTTTCCAGACGCTCTCCAACTGGTTCCTCCCGTATCACAGCGACCACTCAGCAGTGCTCAACACCCTACCCGACTCACAAAAACCGTTGCGCGACATGGTGGCTACCGCACCATTCATGTGCAACAGCGACAAGTATTCGCTATGTCTCTCTCTCGACAGGGTGCCACAAGCACAGCGCGACCTCATGATGTCGCAACTTGATGCCCACCATGCACAAATCAAGGAAATGCATGACATGGAATTGCCGGGCGAACGCAAGCAGCATGAGACCATCATCAACGTATATATCCAAGATTTGTACCGGTTTTTCAAACTATTCTCACGACGACGTGAGTTTCGCCCTGTTTTCGGTTCAAAGATGGATTTCCTGCAGG
>CACZNP010000206.1 GCA_902782545.1 uncultured Bacteroidales bacterium | reverse complement strand
GGGATCATGAGGATGTACTCGCCCGTTATCAGGACATGTTTGAGTATATACTTGTTGATGAGTATCAGGACACCAACTTTGCCCAGCACCTCATTGTGTCGCAATTGTGCCGCAAGCACAGCCGGCTTTGTGTTGTGGGCGACGATGCACAAAGCATCTATTCCTTTCGTGGTGCGAACATCACCAATATCCTGGAATTGGAGAAACGCTATCCGGGCCTTAAAACCTTTATACTCGAGCGCAATTACCGCTCCACCCAACGAATCATCGAGGCCGCGAACAGCCTCATTGAGAAGAACAAACACCAAATCTCCAAGCACATTTTCTCGAAAAACGATATTGGGGACCGCATCCCGGTTGTTCAATGCTACAGTGGATATGAAGAGGCCTATGTGGTGGCCAACACCATCGCCTCGCTGAAGGCACGCATGGGTTGCTCCTATGAGGATTTTGCCGTATTGTACCGTACCAATGCACAGTCCCGAACTTTGGAAGAGGCCCTCAACAGCGGTGGCCGCCGCGACAAGCATGGCCATGTTCGTGACGCAATACCCTATCGCATCTATGGCGGCTTGTCGTTCTACCAGCGCAAGGAAATCAAAGATGCGGTGTGTTACTTCAGACTGCTGATCAATCCTGATGACGACGAAGCGCTGCGCCGTGTCATCAACACACCCGCCCGTGGCATTGGCGACACCACAGTGACAAAGGTCCAACATTGCGCCATGGAAAGAGGTGTGAGTATGTGGCAGGTAATGAATGTACCCGATGAATTGGGATTGGCGGTGCATGGAGGAACCCGCAAGAAACTGGTTGCGTTTGTTGAACTCATTGCCGGCCTTGCCGCACTGAATGCCGAAGGAAAAGATGCGTCGCAAGTAGCCAATGAGGTCATCAGGCGCACACAACTGCTGTCGGTGCTCATGGGTGACAAAACCCCTGAGAACATCAGCCGCCAAGAGAATCTGGAAGAGTTGATGAATGCGGTGAATGATTTTGTCCTGGCCAAAGAGGAAGAAGGCGAAGAAACCAACAAATTGGCCGACTTCCTTGCCGAGACTTCCTTGCTCACCGATCAAGACCAAGACGATGGCGACAACACCGAACGCGTCACCCTGATGACTGTTCATGCCGCCAAGGGCCTTGAATTCAAGAATGTGATCATTGTAGGCGTTGAGGAAGACCTGTTCCCCTCGTCGATGAGTTGTGACACGCTGGCAGGCATTGAGGAAGAGCGGCGACTGCTCTATGTTGCCATAACCCGTGCCATGGTGAACTGTGTCATCACATTTGCCACTTCCCGTTTTCGCAACGGCCAAACCTTTCAGACCGTTGCAAGCCGCTTTTTGGGGGATATCGATCCACAATACCTTCAAATGAGTGCCACCTCTTCGTCATTCAGCCCGTCAAGCACTGCGACAACCGCACCCCGTTACGGCATCCGACCGGTCCGCAAGATTGCTGACCCAGTCTCATCCATACCCTCGCGTGCCACAGTGGCCCCGAAGCCCACTCACATTTCTCGCGCCTCATCGCCATCGGAAACGTCATTGGGAGAGTTCTCCATCCACACAGTGGACGAAGTGAGTGAAGGGTGCGTGATCAACCACTCGCGTTTCGGTGAGGGTGCCATTACCCACGTCGACACCAGTGGCGCCGAGCCCAAAATCATTGTGGACTTTGGTGTGGTGGGCGTGAAAACGTTATTGCTGAAATTCGCTAAATTCAAGATACTATGAACTTGTCGCACTACCCCACTCCCTATTACATCGTGTACGAGGAACGCTTGCGAAGGAATCTGGACTTGATCACCCGGGTGAGCCGAGAGAGCGGTGCCAAAATAATTATGGCCTTCAAAGCCAATGCGTTGTGGCGCACTTTCCCCATATTCAGGGAATATGGCATCAGTTCCACGGCCAGCAGCATCAACGAGATGCTACTTGCCAATGAGGAATTGGATTGCCGCGCCCACACCTATTGCCCCGCCTACACCGATGAAACCATCGATGCTTTTATAGCCGGCAGTTCGCATATCACGTTCAACTCGTTGGAGCAATTCGACCGCTTCAAGCAACGCATAGCGGACCATAACGCCGCGATGCCCGACAAAGCCGTGTCGTGCGGCTTGCGCATTAACCCCATGTGCTCGGTTATCGAGACCGACATATACAATCCTTGTTGTCCTGGCTCTCGCTTTGGAGTGACCGCTGAGTCACTGACCCATTTGCCCGAGGGGCTTGAGGGTTTCCACTTCCATGCGTTGTGCGAGAGCACTTCTCATGACCTTCAACAAGTGCTCGAAGCCGTGGAACAGCAGTTCGGACATTTTCTGCCGCAACTGAAGTGGCTGAATATGGGTGGCGGTCACTTGATGACTCGAAGCGACTATGATGTGGAACATCTTGTAACCTTGCTTAAAGATTTCAAGTCGCGTTATCCCAATCTTGAATTGATACTTGAACCAGGCAGTGCATTTTGTTGGCAGACAGGCGACTTGGAAGCATCGGTGGTCGATGTGGTGACCAATAGCGGTATCACGACGGCCATCGTCGATGTGTCCTTTGCCTGCCATATGCCTGATTGCTTGGAAATGCCTTATCAACCCCGCATCACGCAAGCGTTGCCACAGGTTGTCCCCGACAAACCCACCTATCGCATGGGCGGTAATTCCTGCCTGAGCGGTGACTATGTGGGTGACTGGAGTTTTGAGCGTCCGTTACAGCCAGGTGACCGCATCACTTTTGAGGACATGAATCACTACACCACGGTAAAGACCAACATGTTCAATGGAATCCATCACCCAGCCATCTTGCTTCAACGCATCGACGGCGCCATCGTTGTTTTGCGCGAGTTCACCTACGAAGACTATAAATCACGCATGAGTTAAAATGTGAATTTAAATACTAAACACTAAACACTAAACACTAAACACTATGAAAACAATCATCTCCATCTTCATGTTGCTGCTGGCATCCATGAGTCTGCAGGCACAAGTGCGCCACATCAAGCCCAGCACGGTGCTTGCTTTGCGCGATTTTCCCTTCGACAAGTATGACCAACTCCAGAAAATCATGGCCGACCGCAAACTCACTGCAGCGGAAGAAAAAACCTTGGAACAGTTCGAGGACAACGTCATCTTTGAGGAATTGTACAGCGGCCATTGTAGTTGGTATTGTGGAGGCCAAGTGGACACCATCACCGCATCGAGCGCCCTGAAACCTTCAAAATCCTATACCTACGAAGCAAGTAATGCCCACGACTTTGACCATGAAACCGCATGGGTCGAAGGAGCCCAAGGCCATGGCATAGGCGAATGGCTGTGCTATGAGTTTTCGGGTTCATGTCCGCGCATCACCACAGTAAAAATCATGAACGGTTACATCAAGAGTGACAAAACGTGGCGTGACAACGGCCGAGTGAAATCGCTCTTGCTTTATTACAATGGCGAGCCTTATGCCATTCTGGACTTGGTCGACAGCCGGTCGTTGCAGTGCTTTGATGTGGGCACGCTTGGTTTCCATGATTCGGACGCACCCAGTTGGACACTCAAGTTCGAAATCAAGGAGGTGTACCCCGGCAAAAAATATGCCGACACAGCCATCACCGAATTGTATTTCGACGGAATAGATGTGCATTGATTTACTTCCCCACCGATGGCCACTGGCGCGCAATTCGGTGGTTTTTTATATGTGTGACTCTTGTTTTTTTTACGTGGAGTTGCATAGTCGGGAACAATTTACTATCTTTACGGACACCGAAGAAAAACCATTTTTTTAATTAACATAAACTCTAACCAAATTCTACATGAACATGAAAGGAAAATTATTACTTTCGGCAGCAGTAATGCTGTGGTGTGGAAGCGTGATGGCACAGCCGGCCTCGTTCAGTGAGCCGCAAGTGCTCATCAAGTCTTCACAGAGTCTCATGGCACCCGTTTGGTCGCCCGATGGCACTAAACTTGCCGTGACCGGTGACAATTACACCGGAATTTGGGTAGCCAATGCCGATGGCAGCGAACTCCGTCAGGTGAGTGATGCCACTGGTGCCGGTTACAAGATGCAGTGGACCGATGCCAGCAGCATCACAGCCACACCTTACACCTTGGAGAACCAACGTCGCATGACACGTGTTGAGCGCATAGATGTCGCAACAGGTGTTGCAAGCGTGCTTCAACCCGCTGCCCGCGAGTTGAAACGCTCACGCATAATGCGTCATGGCGATGCCTCGTTGCTTCAAATCATGGTTGACGAGCCTCTCGCCGCCACCGAGCGCATCGCGGCCTTGAACGAGTATGCCGGTTGTGGCATCATCAATCCCGCCTTGTCGCCCGACGGTCAGCGCATCGCTTTCCAGATTGCAGGCAAGGGATTGTTCGTGATCAACACCGATGGCAGTGGCTTGAAATACCTGGGTGCCGGTAACCGTCCGTCATGGCTGCCCGACAGCAAGAATGTGATGGTGACACGCCTGGAGGACAATGGACACAATTTCACCGCTGGTGACCTGTACTGCGTGAGTGTTGACAATGGCAATGCCATCAACGTCACTCCTACGAGCAAAGTCATTCCCACTTCCCTGTCGGTCTCGCCCAATGGGCAGAAAGTGGCTTTCAGCAACGATGTGGACGGATGCATTTATATCATTGACCTTAAATACTGATGAATCATGAAAAATCTGTCTAAATATATCATCGTTGCCGCTTTGGCATGCATGACAATGGGCACCAATGCCCAAGAGAAGCAGGACTGGGGTGATTTCAAGTTGTGGATTGACCCCGGACACTCGGGACGTGAGAACCAAGGTCTTTATGGTTACAGCGAGGCTGAGAAAGTGCTGGCTGTGGGTCTTGCCACCCGCGAGTACCTCATGCAGTACACCACCGCCACCACCGACCTCATCAAGATGACGCGCGAGGACCAGAACACGGTTGTAGGCCTGCAAGAGCGCTCTGACTTGGCCAATGCCTGGGGAGCCGACTTCTTCTACTCCATCCACAGCGATGCAGGAGATCCCCCGCGCAACACCACGGTGTTCCTCTTCGGTGGATGGAAGAAAAATGGAGAGTATATCGAAAAAACACCCCACGGAGGAAAAGCCTATGGCGAAATTCTGTGCCCCAACCTCACAGGCGTGATGTACGATACCGGCACACGAGGCAATTACTATGACCGCGTGTTCTATGAGGGCGATGTGGAAACCCACTCTCGCCAGTATCCTTATTTGTCGGTGAACCGTGAGAGCAACATGGCATCGCTGCTCAGCGAGGGTGGCTATCACACGTTGCCTATGCAGCAAGCATTGAACATGAACGTGAGTTACAAGCGGCTTGAGGCCTTTGGAACTTTCCGCTCTATCATGGAGTTCCGTGGTCTGGACCGTCCTGAAAAGGTTATGCTTGCTGGTGTCGTGAAAAACAGTGAGACCGGACAACCCATCAACGGCGTGACGGTGACCGTGGACGGGCGCGAAATTGTGACCGATACCTACGAATCGCTGTTCCACAACTACAACAAGAACCCCGACATGGTGCACAACGGCTTCTTCCTCTATGAAGGCCTGACACCCGGTGAAACCTATGAGGTTACCTATTCCTGTCCGGGCTACCCCTCGGCAAGCAAAACGGTGACACTCAATAGCGACCCGCAAGGACTCTCCGGTGACAATGTCACGTGGGCCAATATGGACTTGACTTCGAATATGCCTGCTGTGGTGTCGTCGAACAACTTGGCCGATCCTGATAATGTGAACACCCGCAAGCCACTGATTCTCACTTTCTCGCGCAACATGGACCGGGCTTCGGTTGAGGAGGCATTCTCTATCAGTGACAATGGGCAGGTGACCCTGTCGTGGGACGATGACGCCACCCTGCGAATTGATCTCTCGCAATTAGAGGATGAGTGGGGTTATGAAATCCGTATCAGTGGCAGCATTGCCAAGAACAGCCAGACCAACCAATTCCTCGACGGCGACAACGATGGCGAGGAAGGAGGCGACTATGTGCTTGAGTTTGCCACCATGGAGGCCGATGAAGAGTCGCCTTATGTGGCAAGCACAACTCCAGCAGCCAATTCGACCATGTTGTTCACCATGCGTCCACCCATCCGCATTGAGTTCAATGAGGAACTGGCTTGGAACGAGGACAATGCTGTCGACGCCATCGAGGTGGTTGATGCTGATGGCAACAAGTTGGAGGGCAGAATTACCCACGAAGTTGTCAATGAGGCTTCGGTGCTCCACTTCTACCCCAATGCTGACCTTCAATTAGACAAGTGCTACAAGGTGACCGTGAAAGGTGGCTTTGAGGATTTGGTGGGTCATGTGAGCGAGCCCTATGAGTACAAGTTCTTGAGCGAATATCGTCCGGTGATTGATTCACAGTATATGGATGATGCCACCGATGGCCTGTTATTGAACCACTGGTGGGAGCCCGAGGGTTCCGGTTCAACTATTGGTACCACCGATAGGACGGGTAAGACCAATGGGGAATGTTACCTGCAGACCAGCAATATCCATAGCGCTGACAACGTGGGTAATACTCTCCACATCCATTATCAATGGGACGACGAAGCCACATCATGGCTGATTCGCGAATATCGTTCTTTCAGTCAGTTCACCTATGTACCCCTCATGCGTGGCTACACCTTGCAAGCAGCAATCTATGGTGACGGATCCAACAACCTGATTTCGCACGGCGTGCGCATCCAGGCTCCCAGTCCTGCCGGTATCGTCCGTAATCCTGAGAAGATTCTCGACTTCCGCGGATGGGACGTCATGGCATGGGATATCAGCAACTCGGGCGAGAATGTGGTCCATCTCACCGGATCGGGTGGCGTAGAGCCCACCGACGTTTGGTGTTTCGATGCATTATACATCCGTCACACTCAGTCGCTGGATGACCAAAGAGAGATTGAGAGAAATGGTGGACTGGACGAAGATGACAATCCTGTGAAATTGGAAGGTTGGGAAGGCGACATCCTCTTCGACGACTACAAGTATGTGAAGTACGATGATACGGCTGAACAAACCGCCAGCCTCGATGACATACCCATCGAGGAACCGCAAGAGGTCTATTATCTGGTTGGTTCTTTCAACGATTGGAATCAAATGGAAGGTTTTGGTCGCAAGAATTTCAATGTTGATGAAAATGGTGACATTGAGTTGACCGATGACTTTGATGCAGATACCCAATTCAAGATTATCACTCCTGCCAAAGCCGATGAGAGCGAGTGGATTTGGATTGGTGGCTTGTCGGAAGGTAATTTCATCATCACCGAGGAGCAAATTGAGAATGCAACCGAACTGTCGCTTGACATCCCGGGCGAGAACTTCCAGTTGCCCACTGCCGGTAACTACACCATGCGTCTTGTGAAGGCTGCATCGGCCGGTGGCGGTCCCCGCCGCATGGTCAGTGCCGATGCGATGAAACTTGTTGTTGTGCGCAACAGCATCACCGGTGTGGAAGAATTCAATGTGAGTGACGTTGCAAGTGTCCACTTTGTGAATGCTGCAGGACAGGTGAGCAGTGTGCCCTTCGATGGTATCAACATCAAGGTCGTGACCATGAAGGACGGCAACAAGAAAGTGCTGAAAGTGGTGAAATAAACACTTCGCTTGTATCTCGGAACTAAAAATGGCGGCTTCATGAGAAGTCGCCATTTTTTTGATTGGGTGAAAGTGAAACTTAGCCGCAACGGGATGTGCCGCAGTTGGTGCAAATGAGGCATCCCTCTTGGTAGACGAGGGTTTCCTGTCCGCAGTTGGGACACTTCTGTCCGCTGGCCTTGGTGCCGTTTGGCAAGTATTTCTTCAGCGCTCGCTCAACACCCATCTTCCAAGTGTTTATGGATTGGTTGTCGAGTTCGAGTGAACTGACCAACTTGATGACCTGCTCAATGGGCATTCCGTAGCGCAACACACCCGAAATCAACTTGGCATAGTTCCAGAACTCAGGGTTGAACTTCTCGCTCAGTCCCTCGATGGTGGTTTTGAACCCGCGCTTGTTGATAAACTGGAAGTCGTAGCGTTTCACGCCATTTTCGTCGGTGGTCTTGATGATTTTTCCCTTGTTGACCGACTTGGGGCAGAAGATGCCTTCTTCGTCGTCGGCAATACCGGTGAAAATCTCGTAGGGACGGTTGTCGATCAGTCCGATAAATGCAATCCATTTCTCTTTGTTGTTTTGGAAACGGACTACGTCGGCCTCGAGTTCGATGGGGCGCTTGAGGATGTGTTCTTCCTCGGCCATGTATTTCTCTTTTTTCTCTTTCTTTTTGTCGTCCTTGGTGAGAGAAACCAGCACCCCGGCACGTGATCCGTCGCGGTAGACCGTGCATCCCTTGCAACCGCTGCGCCAAGCCTCCACATAGAGTTTGCCCACCATTTCCTCGCTGATGTCGTTGGGAAGATTGATGGTGACGCTGATGCTGTGGTCAACCCATTTTTGCACACTGCCTTGCATACGCACTTTGTTCACCCAGTCAACATCGTTGCTGGTGGCCTTATAGTATGGAGAGCGCGCCACGAGGTCGTTGATTTGCTCCTGGGTGTAGTCATTCCTCACCTCGATGCCGTTGGTCTTCATCCAAGTGATGAATTTGTGGTGATAAACAATGTATTCCTCGAAGGAGTCTCCATTCTCATCCACGAAGTCCACATGTACGTCCTTGTCGTTGGGGTTGACTTTGCGGCGGCGCTTATAGACCGGCAAGAACACCGGCTCAATGCCCGAGGTGGTTTGGGTGAGCAAACTTGTTGTGCCAGTGGGTGCGATGGTGAGGCAAGCAATGTTGCGTCGTCCGTGCTTGAGCATGAGGTCGTAGAGTTCGGGATCGGCCTCACGCAGCCGGTTGATGTAGGGATTGTTCTCTTCACGCTTGGCGTCGAAAATCTCAAAAGCACCGCGTTCCTGTGCCATGGTCACCGACGAGCGGTAGGCAGCGAGAGCCAGGGCCCGGTGCACACTCACCGAAAACTCGGTGGCTGGTTCGGTGCCGTACCGAAGCCCCATGGCTGCCACCATGTCGCCCTCGGCCGTGGTACCCACACCGGTGCGACGACCCTTCAGGGTCTTTGTGCGGATTTTGTTCCACAGGTTCAGTTCGGTCTGTTTCACTTCGCTTGTCTCGGGGTCGCTGGCAATCTTGTGGATGATTCGGTCAATCTTTTCCATCTCCAGGTCGATGATGTCGTCCATCATGCGTTGTGCGTATCCCACGTGCTCGGCAAACAGGTCGTAGTTGAAGCGCGCTTCGGGCGTGAACGGGTTCTCCACATAACTGTAAAGGTTGATGGCGATCAGGCGGCAACTGTCGTAAGGACACAATGGAATCTCTCCGCACGGATTGGTTGAGATGGTGCGGAATCCCAGGTCGGCATAGCAATCGGGTACGGACTCTCGGGTGATGGTGTCCCAGAAGAGCACGCCCGGCTCAGCGCTTTTCCAAGCATTGTGGATGATTTTTGCCCACAACTTAGCGGCATCCACCTTTTTTTCGTAGGTGGGGTTGTCGCTTCTCACAGGGTACTGCTGTGTGTATTCTTTGCCCTCGACAGCGGCTTTCATGAAATCGTCATCGATGCGTACACTCACATTGGCTCCTGTGACTTTGCCCTCGGTCATCTTGGCGTCGATGAACGATTCGCTGTCGGGGTGCTTGATGCTCACGGTGAGCATGAGCGCCCCACGTCGTCCATCCTGAGCCACCTCGCGGGTGGAATTGCTGTACCTCTCCATGAAAGGAACGAGACCGGTAGAGGTGAGCGCTGAGTTTTTCACAGGCGACCCTTTGGGGCGAATGTGCGAAAGGTCGTGCCCTACTCCTCCACGCCGTTTCATGAGTTGTACCTGCTCCTCATCGATTTTGATGATGCCTCCATAACTGTCGGGCTCACCGTCGAGTCCAATCACAAAGCAGTTTGACAACGATCCCACTTGATAGTTGTTTCCAATACCCGCCATTGGGCTTCCCTGTGGCACAATATAGCGGAAATGGCTCATTAAGTCGAAGATTTTGTCTTCGCTCATGGGATTGGGATACTTTTTCTCAATGCGTGCAATTTCCTTGGCAATGCGATGATGCATATCATCGGGTGTCAATTCATAGATGTGCCCGAAAGAATCTTTGAGCGCGTATTTGCTGGCCCACACGCGTGCAGCCAGTTCATCGCCATCGAAGTACTTGAGAGTTGCTTCGTAGGCCTCTTGGTAGGTGTAAACAGGTGTCTTTTCCACGATGGTTTATCGGTTTTTGATATGTTAATGAATGAGAATGCTCTTGGTTTTTGCAAACACTTTGCAAAGTTACGAAATCTGAATGAGAAAACAATAGGTTGTTAATAACTTTGTGAAGTTTTCCAGAATAATTTTCAAGTAGTTGTAAATCAATCGTTTGATTATTTACGTAATAAAGAAAGTTTTCCAAAGTGATTTTCTTTGGTGCCAAAAAAACACAACAAGTTGCCAAAATGTTGCTGGCAACTTGCTGTGTTGAGTTTGTTGTGACACACTTTCTGCGCCACTTTGTTTCTGCATTTATTTGAGAGATGCAGCCATGTCGGCCACTTCCTGCCTGAATTCTTTC
>CACZNP010000205.1 GCA_902782545.1 uncultured Bacteroidales bacterium | reverse complement strand
GATTCGAACCCAGGACCCCAACATTAAAAGTGTTGTGCTCTGCCAGCTGAGCTAGCGAATCTCCGTTTTTTGCGGTGCAAAGGTAATAATAAAAGATTAATTGGCAATGGATAATTGCAAATTATTTTTCATTTGCAACGATTTTGCAGATTTCAACGATGGTTTTTGCGGCTTTTTCCATCGATGGGATGGGTACATACTCATATCGTCCGTGCATATTCATGCCCCCTGCAAAGATGTTTGGACACGGCAAGCCTTTGAACGAGAGTTGGGCTCCGTCGGTGCCGCCACGAATGGGTTGCACCTTGGGTGTCACCCCTGCATTTTTCATGGCCTGCTCGGCCACCTCAATGATGTGCATGACGGGTTCAATCTTTTCCCGCATGTTGTAGTACTGGTCCTTGATCTCGGCCACAGCGCAACCAGGGAATTCACAGTTCACCTTGCGGCACAAGTGCTCCATTTCGCGCTTGCGGCTCTCGAAACGCGCACGGTCATGGTCGCGCAGGATATAGGTGAGCGTGGTTTTCTCCACCGTTCCCTCAAAGGAGATAAGGTGATAGAATCCTTCGTAACCCTCGGTGTGCTCAGGAGTTTCCCACCGTGGCAGCATGATGGCGAACTGGTTGGCCACACGGATGGAGTTGAGCATCTTGTGCTTGGCGGCTCCGGGATGCACATTCAGGCCGCGGAAGGTGATTTTTGCCGATGCTGCGTTGAAGTTCTCGTATTCCAATTCACCGACAGCGCCACCATCCATGGTGTAGGCCCAATCGGCACCAAATTTCTCCACATCGAAGTGGTGTGCGCCCAAACCGATTTCTTCATCGGGATTGAAGCCAATGCGAATCTTGCCGTGCTTCACTTCGGGGTGCTGTTGCAGCCACTCCACGGCAGCAAGTATCTCGGCAATGCCAGCCTTGTCGTCGGCACCGAGCAACGTAGTGCCATCGGTGACAATGAGTTGTTGCCCCACATAGTCGTTGAGTTCGGGAAATTGAGCCGGGTCGAGCACAATGCCCTGTTCGGCATTGAGCGTGATGGGACCTCCCTGATAGTCGACAATGCGCGGATGCACATCATGCCCGCTCATGTCGGGGGCTGTGTCCATGTGGGCAATGAATCCCAAGGTGGGCACCTCATGGTCGCAATTGGCAGGCAAAGTGGCAAAAAGGTATCCGTTCTCATCGAGCGAGATGTCGCTCAGTCCCATCTGCCGCAACTCTTGTTCCAGCGCCCGCGCAAATTCCATTTGGCCAGGTGTTGAAGGGGTGAGATTGGTGAGTTCGTCGCTTTGGGTATCGAACTTCACATAGCGCAAAAAGCGTTCCACTAAATTGTTCATAGTATTCAGTTTTTTGTTTAATGCTGCAAAATTACACTTAATGCGTCAAATATCCTCGCCCGATGACGTTTTTTTTCATTACCTTTGTCTTGTGAAACCCATCAAAGGGTGAATTCGTAAAACTTATCTTACACAACCGTCATGCTGCGTTGGTGGATGGCAATAGCGACAATCTTAGTGGGGCTGCTGGTGTGGCAGGTCGTGCTGAGCCGTGGCAGGACTCCTGCGACAATGACCACCGCCATGATCGACAGTCTCACACAAGTGAGATTGCCCGGCGGGATGGAGAATGTGAATGTTCAATACACCGGATTTGTTGTGGATTTCAATCCCACTACCCACTTGGCCAATTGCACCGCCTATGTGCTCACACAGCAAAAACTGAGCGGCAAGAGTGGACGGCATGACAAATTTGCCCACGACCCACATGTGAGTGGCTGCCCTACTCCCGACGCCTATCACTTGAGCGGCATGGACCGAGGGCATCTTGTGCCTGCGGGAGACATGACCTGGGACGAACGAGCCATGGCCGAATCGTTCCTGATGACCAACGTATGCCCTCAGCACAAGTCGCTCAATTCTGGGGGATGGAGCAAGTTGGAGGAAAAGGTGCGGGAATGGGCGCGGCGCGACAGCGTGCTGGTGATCCTGGCGGGCCCAGTGCCTGGCGAGGCAATCGACACCATCGATGCCAGCGGCATTGCTGTGCCACAGCGTTATTTCAAAGTGATAATGGCCCCCAAAGCGCGACTTGGAATTCGTGCCATCGGATTTATCTATGACAACGGCCCGTGCAACAGGCGACTGAAAAACTACGCCGTAAGTGTCGATGACGTGGAGAGGCTAACGGGATTGGACTTCTTTGCATCTTTGCCCGATGACCTGGAAGCCGATATCGAGAGCCGCTGCAACCTCAACGCTTGGACGCAATAACCACCGTTACACAAACAACACCTATCATGATCATGAAACGACTCATAACCTTATTGCTACTCACATCGCTCCTCAGTGTGGGAGTGCCCACCCCTTTCACCGCAGGAGACAGCAACGAACCGATGTGGGAGTTCTCTGCCTCGGCCAAGAAAAAAACCACCAAGAAAAAAACCACACCCAAGTCAAACAGGAAAAGCAAAACAAAGAAAAAGAAAAGCACTCAGGGCTTGGGCGTGCTGAAACCCAAAAAACGAGCGCGGAACACTTCCACCATAGCAGCACCTTTGGCCGCAGTGCCTGTCATCGCAAGCGACAGCAAGGCAACGAACTCTTTGCTGTGGGTGACCGTGCCACGCAACACAATTAACCAAACGGTTAATTACAAAGCAATGACCGTCTATTTCAACCGCTCGCTGCGCATCCCCAACTGTGTGGCCTACGAACTGACCAACACCATGGTGAGCATGGCCGACGCACCAACAGCCGAGAAACGGAAAAACCACAAATTCCTGGCCGATGGCCATGTGGCCGGATGCCCCGAGGGGAGCGACTATCGCAAGAGCGGCTACACCCGTGGGCACATGGCCCCTGCCATGGACATGCGATGGGACCACCAAGCCATGGCCGACTGTTTCTTGATGACAAACATGTGTCCACAGGAGCAAAAACTCAACAACGACGATTGGCGCAAACTCGAGGAGCGCATTCACCGATGGGCCAAGCGCGATGGCCGACTGATTGTTTTCACTGGGCCCATCATGGGCAATAACCCTCAGCACATCGGACCCAAGAACGACATCGCCGTGCCCGACGCTTTCTTCAAAGTGATTTATGCACCCCAGCAACAACGTGCCATCGCATTCATCTATGCCAACAAGCCGTGTCCGGCATCGTGGCGCAATTATGCCGTGAGCATCGACGAAGTGGAACGCCGCACAGGCATCGATTTTCTCCCATCCCTCCCCAACACGCAACAGCAATCGCTTGAGCGCATGAGCGATCCCACAGCCTGGGAATGACCATCACAAAACCTTGCAGCGTATTTTGATGTCTCTTTTTGCGTCGACCGATGGCACATCTGTTGAAACCTTCTCCAGCAGTGACCGCTCACGGGCACAACCCGTTTACTCACAAGACAAGGCTAAGTTTTCAAGTGGGCAGAGAATGTTATTTTTTTGAATTGATGTGTGAATATGATGAGATGATTCCCTCCTTGCCGCAAAAAGAGTTATTTTTGTATTTCAGGCACTGAATTATCACATAATCAAATCAAATACCGCACACAATGAAAACATCAAGATTCTTTTTTCTGGCATTGCCCATTCTCACCCTACCGGTTACGGCACGTTGTAAGGCACCGTTGTGAATGAATCGCGGTTTTACAGCGCTTGATCATAATGGCTCAAACGACATCCTCTCGGGCTTAGGGAATGGTTTCCCTAAGCCCGAGAGGATGTGAATTCCGTCAAACGCTTGTTGAAGGAAATTGACGGTTTGGTGCCTTACGCAGGCCTTTGGCCTTGCAACATCCCTATTGAAAACAATAGCCTTGTCAATCCTGGGGATTATTTATACAAAATGTAAGCCGTCATTGGCTCGAGGGTAGTTCTGAGCACACCCTTCTTCACTTGCAATCTTGCCTTGGTGACTGAATCACGGTATTTGCCGTTTTCCAATCCCACATGAATGGCCACCTGGGCCGGTTGTTCATCAAGGTTGATAACCACAGCGGCCTTGCGCCCTCGTTCCACAATGATTTGCTTGCCATTGTCGCTGATAACGAGATGCTCAGGAAGTTCGGCATTGATGCGTCTGAACTCGTTGACGGCTCGCACCAGCGGATGCTTGAATTCATCGTTGCCCACTTTACCGATTTCGTTGTCGCCCCAATAGTTTTCGCGGGTGCTTCCGTGAGGCCGGGAATAGAACAGCGGGGTGCCAAACTGCCGTGCTGTGAGGAACACCCATCCCAGTCGCACGAGTTCGTCGCTCATCCCTGCCGAGGCATGGTCGTTGCAATAGGTGTCGTGCGATTCCACCCACGTCACCAGATGCATCGGGTCTACCGAATGGTGCCAAGAGAGGAGGTCGTCGGCATGGGCGTCATGCTTATTGAGCACATTGCGCAGCACCCATCCGTAGTTACTCGCTGTGAGGTCCAAATACTCGGCATAGCCTTTCTCCGGTACATTCTTGTCTTGCAGCACCTCACCATAGATGAACAAGTCTTCTCGCGGCAAACACAGCGACAATCCCTTAACAGGCTTACGCCCCATAGCCACGTCCCAAAAGTCGTTCTGGGGCGACTTGGGGTCACGCATTTCGTCGGGAAGGCCTATGTGCTTGGCCGTATCGTAGCGGAAACCCCGCGCTCCACAAGCCAGCACATCGTTGACAAACTGCATGTAATAGTACTGGAAGTCGGGATTCTCGGTGTTGACATCGGGCAGAGTCCCCATTTCGCCCGTTGTGCACTGGTAGCGGTCGCTGTAGTCCTTGATGGGCCACAATCCATTGGCATGGAAGAGGTTCTCCCGGCCATTCACGGCGCTGTCGAGCCGGGCATTGATATAGCGCCTGTCAATGACCGTGTGATTGGGCAACACATCCACAATGACACGGATTCCCAGCCGTGTGGCCTCATCGCACATCGCCTTGAACTCATCGCGCGAGCCCAGTTGATAATTGCCAATGGTCCAGTCGGTGGGCTGGTAATGATAGTACCACTTGCCATTGCCAAAGAGTTGTCGGCCTCCGTTCTCTCCCACCACACACTCATTGATGGGCGATGTCTGCACAATGGTATATCCAGCCTGCTTGATTTCAGGCAGGTGCTCGCGGATGGTGTTGAACGACCACGACCACGCGTGAAATATGATCTCGTGATTGCCCGAAGGGGTATTGGCTCCTTCGGCAGATGCCGAAACGGGCAACAAGCCCAGCAGTGCCACTGCGGTAAGGTGTAGGATAGTTTTTTTCATTTTGGTATGATGGGTAAATGATTCGTATTTGCTTGTAAATTTCATGATGCTGGCCCGGCTTTGAAAAAGCGCTGGTTCGAGCCTCAGAATGGAGTTCCGGCCCTACGTTGACGGGCTGCCTCAAACAGGAGAATGGCCGCACTCACCGACACATTGAGCGAGTCCATACTGCCATTCATGGGGATGCGGATGTGGGCATCGGCCACGCGTCGCCACACATCGGTGAGCCCCGTCGCTTCGGTGCCCATGACCAGTGCGGTGCCCCGACACATGTCCGTGTCGTAATAAGGGCGCGAGTCCTGCAACTGGGCAGTGAGGATTTGAATGTCGCGGGATATTAAGAAATCAATGCATTGCTGCGACGTGCATGCCACACAAGGCACCGTGAAGATGGACCCCATCGAACTGCGTACGGTGTTGGGATTATACAGGTCGGTGAGCGGGTCGCACACTATCACTGCATCGGCGGGGGCAGCATCGGCGCTACGAAGCACGGCCCCGAGATTGCCGGGTTTCTCAACGCTTTCAAGCACCATGATGAGTGGTTTTTGGGATAGCCGCAAGTCATTCAATGTCAGCAATCGGGGCTTGACAATAGCGATAATTCCCTCTGTACCACCACGATAGGCCATGTGGTTGTAAACGGCGGGAGACACCTCAAAGTGCTCTCCCCGACAAAGCGACAACACATCACCTTCGGCACAGTTGGCATCGTACAGCGAAGGGCAACAATACACTTCCTGCACCTCACCGCCGGCACACACACAATGGAACAACTCACGCCGCCCTTCCACCACGATGAGGCCAGTATCGCGTCGCTCGGCCGATTTGCCGCTCAAAGCCATCAATCGCTTGATGCGAGGGTTTTGCGTACTTGTAATCACTAACGGTTGAAGCATTTCTCCTTGTTTTTTGCAAAAATACTACATTCTTTGCAACAATATGCCTTATTCTCCTTTTTTGTGCAAAAGCATCGCAAATTCCATGGAATCACGATCGCTCATCCACGCATAGTACAGGAAAAGCCCTATCGATGGGAAGGGCTTTTCCTGTACTTGACCGCACTTTGTCAGTTTTTCTTGCGGAACTCCTTCAGCACGTCGCACTTGCTGATGTAGGGTTCCACACCCCGATAGAAGTTGCGGTTGTAGAAATCATTCAGGTCGAGCAACGCACGATACTGATAAGCGTTGCGGTTGATGTGCTCAGTTTGGTTATAATTCGCGTCCCAAGTGTAGTAGAACATCGGCTCGCCAAATGGGATGAACGCCCTGGCATAGAGGATTTTCTGTTGCAGGTCATAAGCGGCCTCGTTGTTCGACTTATAGGCAGCGGCGTTCTTCTCCAGTGCATCGTCGAGCAAATGCACTGCCTCGGCAACAAAGTCCATCTCTTTCTT
>CACZNP010000204.1 GCA_902782545.1 uncultured Bacteroidales bacterium | reverse complement strand
TGCAGTCAGCATCCCTCACCGTACTCAGCCTGTGCGCAATGACGTAGGTTGTGCGGCCTGCCATCAGCTGATCCATGCCTCGCTGCACCAACTGCTCTGTGCGCGTGTCGATACTTGATGTGGCCTCGTCCAGAATGAGCACGGGCGGGTCGGCAACGGCAGCGCGTGCAATGGCCAACAATTGTCTCTCGCCCTGGCTCAGGTTGCCTCCATCGCCATTGAGCACCGTGTTGTATCCGTTGCTCAAGCGGCGAATGAATCCATCGGCATTGACCAGTTTGGCAGCCTCGATGCAGTCCTGGTCGCTTGCATCAAGCCTACCGTAACGGATGTTTTCCAGCACACTTCCTGTGAACAGGTGTGTCTCTTGCAGCACCATTCCCAGCGACCGTCGCAAGTGCGGCTTACTGATGTCGTTGATAGAGATTCCATCGTAAGTGATTTTGCCGTCTTGGATGTCGTAGAAGCGGTTGATAAGGTTGGTGATTGTGGTCTTGCCTGCACCGGTGCCACCCACAAAAGCGATTTTTTGGTCGGGCATGGCATCGATGTCGATGTCGTAGAGCACCTGTTTGTCGGGCGTATATCCAAAATCCACCATGTTGAACTTGACGCCACCGTCCACACGCACATATTCGGGCTCGCCGTCTGTTGGTACACACCAGGCCCACGTTCCTGTGCGGCCCTGGCAGGGTGTCAAGGTGTTGCCGGTTTGTTGTGCGTTGACAAGAGTCACGCGTCCCTCATCGGTTTCGGACTCTTCGTCAATGAGGCGGAACACCCTCTCGGCGCCCACGCTGGCGTTGAGAACACTGTTGACTTGCTGGCTCACGTTGGCAATGGGTCGGGCAAAACTCTTGTTCAGGGTGAGAAATGCCACCAACGTACCCAGACTCAATGAGACATGTCCGCTCAAAATGAGCATTGCTCCCACCACACCGATGAGCACGTAACTCAAGTGGCTCAGATTGCCGTTTACTGGCATGACAATATTGGCAATGCGGTTGGCATTGAATGTGCTCGAGCGCAATTCTTCATTGATGCGCGTGAAACTGTCGATGGCTTGTTGCTCGTGGCAAAAGACCTTCACCACCTTTTGGCCCGTCATCATCTCCTCGATGAAACCGTTCACTTCGGCGAGTTTCTGCTGCTGCACCTTGAAGTGGCTGCGTGACCGCTTGCCCAGCCAAGTGGTGGAGAATGCCATGACCGCCGCCATGGCGATGCTCACCAGGGTGAGTGGAATGCTCAGCACTACCATGCTGGCAAAGGTGATGCCGATGGTGATGAGTGAGTTGAGGGCCTCGGGCAGACTGTTGTTGATCATCTGCCGAAGTGTGTCCACATCATTGGTATAGGCCGACATCACTTCGCCGTGAGAGTGCGAGTCGAAGTAGGCGAGGGGCAAAGTCTGCATGTGATCAAACATGGTGGTGCGCAACTTGAGCATGGTGCCTTGGGTCACGTTGATCATGAGCCGGTTGTGGGTGTAGGAGCAGATCACGCCCAGCAAGAGAATGAGCGCCAGGGTGAACAAAGTCTGAGCCAGCGAGGCATATTGTGGATTGTCTACTTGGGTGAGCGGTACGATGTAATCGTCGATCAGTGTACGGGTGAACAAAGTGGATGCCAGCGTGGTCATCGACGTGATGATGATGCATGCTGCCACTGTGAGGAACGAGAATTTGTAGTCGCGCATCACCATCTTGGTGAGTCTCCACAACACGGCGCGCTTGTTCACTCCCGTCGTGTCCACGTATGCGTGTCGGCCTCCTCCTGAGCCGCGTCCTTCAAAAGCGTTACGCGCCATGGTCCATATCCTCCTTTCTTGTGTCGTGTGGTGCGTCGAAGTCACCGGCGTCTTCGTCCTGCAATGCACAAATCTCTTGATAAATCTTGTTGTCACGCAGTAGATTGTCGTGTGTGTCAAATCCACTGAGCCGTCCCTCGTTAAGCACCATGATGCGGTCGCAATCCTTGATGCTGCTGATGCGCTGTGCAATGATGAGTTTTGTCACCTGGGGAGCCATGTCGCGCAAGTTGGCCCGTATGCGTGCGTCGGTGGCGTTGTCGCAAGCACTGGTGCTGTCGTCCAGAATCAGAACATAAGGCCGCTTGAGCAGCGCGCGTGCAATGCACAGTCGCTGTCGCTGTCCACCGCTCACATTGGTGCCGCCCTGTTCGATGCGGGTGTTGTACCCCTCAGGCATCTGAGCAATGAACTCATCGGCACAGGCCAGTCGGCAAGCCTCACGGCATTGCTCCAGAGAGGCATTTTCATTTCCCCATCGCAGGTTGTCGAGGATGGTACCGCTGAAGAGCACATTGTTTTGCAACACCACCGACACGCCGTTGCGCAAGGTGGTCAGGTCATAGGCTCGCACATTGCGCCCTCCCACCATGACACTGCCACGGCTGGTGTCGTACAATCGGCTCACCAAGTTGATGAGACTCGATTTGCCACTGCCCGTTCCACCAATCACTCCGATGGTTTCTCCGCTGGCGATGTGTGCGCTCACATCGTGCAAGGCGTATTCCCCGCTGCCGCCCTTGTAGGCAAAACTCACATGATTCATGTCGATGGATCCATTGGGGATTTCGGTGGCACCGTCCTTGGGACTGACAATGTCGGGCACCTCATTGATGACTTCGGTGACCCTCTTTCCGCTTGCGGCGCTCATGGTCACTTGAACAAAAATCATGCTTAGCATCATCAACGACATGAGGATGCTCATCACATAGGTGAACAGCGAAGTGAGTTGGCCCGTGGAGATTTGTCCGGAAACGACAAAATGCGCGCCCCACCACGAGATGGCAATGATGCAACCATACACCACCATGTTCATGACAGGATGGTTGATGGCCATCAGGCTCTCGGCTTTCACATAGAGTTTGTAGAGCCCGTGTGCCGCTGCGCCAAACTTCTGTTTTTCGTGTTCTTCGCGCACAAACGCCTTCACCACCCGAATGCCAGTGACGTTTTCCTGGACGGCATTATTGAGCACGTCGTACTGCTTGAACACTTGTGCGAACGTCTTGGCCACTTTCCCGATGATCAGTGAGAGTACGATGGCGAGAATCACCGTTGCCACCAAAAAGATGACACTGAGCCGCGGACTGATGACAAAGCACATGAAAATACTGAACAGCAGGGTGAAAGGCGCCCGTACTGTGATGCGCAATATCATCTGGAACGCATTCTGCAAATTATTCACATCGGTGGTCATGCGTGTCACAAGGCCCGATGTGCTGTACTTGTCGATGTCGCTGAAGGCAAACGTCTGGATGTTGCGGTACATGGCATTGCGCAGGTTGCAGGCAAAGCCCGATGAGGCGTAGGAAGAGAATTGCCCGGCCAAGATGCCCATCGTCATGCTCAAGAACGCCATGAAGAGCATTTGGGCGCCATAGATGTAGACGTTGTGCATGTCGCCCGCATTGATGCCCTTGTCGATGAGAGATGCCGTGACATAGGGAATGAGCACGTCCATAACCACCTCCAGCATGATGAACAGCGGCGATAACAATGCCGCAGTTCGGTATTGTTTGATTTGTTTCAGTAGGGTTTTTATCATAACATCACAAAGTTACAAATTTAGACTTTTACTTGCAAATTCCCGACAAATTAAACTAAATTTGCAAAATCAAATCTAAAAGAGTGCAATGAAGAAGCGAGTCCTGATATTTGTGGTTGCCATGATGTGTTTGCCAATGGCATTGATGGGGCAGGCCAGGGTTGATACCCGTCCCCACATCTTTGATGAGGCGGTGCGGTCGCTCAAGGTGTCGCCCCGCAGCAACCCTTATTTGCCGCCCGTGCTGGTGCGGGGTTCAAACGACTGCATCCAGGTGAACTTTGACTATCTGGATTACGATGTTCATTACCTGCGTTACAGTGTCACCCATTGCGATGCGCTGTGGCAGCCCTCGGTGCTTGTCGAGAGTGAGTACGTGGATGGTTTCAACTATGCCGACATTGACGATTACGAGCAGAGCAATTCCACGTTCACCCATTATTACAACTACAACATCCAGATTCCCAACGACAACATGAAATTGCTCAAAAGTGGCAATTACATGCTGTCGGTCTTTGAGCAGGACGATCCTGAGCACATTCTGTTTCAAACGCGTTTCAGTGTGAGCGAGAACAGTGTGTCGGTGTTGCCCACGGTAACCTCGAACACCGATGTGGACTATAACGACCACTATCAGCAATTGTCTTTCACATTGACTTACAAACCGGGAACCATCAGCGATCCCTACAACGAACTCACAGCCGTCGTGAGCCAGAATACGCGTGAAGACAATGTGGTTGTGGTTCGGCAACCCATGATGGTGAGCGGCAACTCGGTGACCTATGACCACTTGCGCGAACTTATCTTCCCTGCAGGCAATGAGTACCGCCGTTTTGAACACGTGAACATCAATTCCATCAACATGGGTGTGGAAAGTATCCAGTATTTTGAGCCGTTCTACCACGTGACGCTCTTCGAAGACGAACCGCGTGCGGAGTCGCAATACCTCTACGACAGCACCCAGCACGGACACTTCACCATTCGCAACGCTCAGTCGCACAACAGCCGTTGCGAGGCCGACTACGTGGTCACCCATTTTGCCTTGCGCACCGACGGACAATTGTCCGGGGGGCGGATTATTCTCGAAGGTGAGTTCACACGAGGGTTGCCACTTGACGAGTACACGATGCACTGGGACGAAAACAGCGGATGCTACCGTGGCGACCTGTTGCTCAAGCAGGGTGCCTACAACTATCAGTATCTTTGGCTTCCCGATGGTGCTCCCATGGCCCGTACAGGCATCATCGAGGGGGATCATTACCAGACTGCCAACGAGTACACCATTCTCATCTACGACCGTCCCATGGGTGAGCGATACGACCACCTGGTGGGCCATGCCGTGCTGAGATTCCAATAATTGCCAAATCCTTGTTTTTGACGGGAAGTGGTCACCTCATCAGCAGGTAGATGGTGTAGGCCACATAAATGGTGAGGAAAATGATGCCTTCCACACGGTCGAAGCGCCGCTTTCCGAAGGTGAACACCACCACATAGGTGAGTACCGCACCCAGCAGCATCACCAAATAATCCACCATGTTGATATCGACAATGGTGAGTGGTTTCACTGTGGCCGATGTGCCCAGGATGAAAAGGATGTTGAACACGTTGCTGCCAATGACATTGCCAAGTGCCAATTGCGGATTATGCTTGATGGCTGCAGTGATGGCGGTGATGAGTTCGGGCAGAGAGGTGCCCACCGCTACAATGGTGATGGAAATGACAGCCTCGCTCATTCCCCATGCCCGGGCCAAATTTTGCGCCGAGTTCAGGAAAAGATTGCCCCCCACAATGAGCGCGGTGAGCGAAACCAGCGCAACAATCCATAACACCAGTGGATGCTTGCCAGCCAACTGGCTCTTCGTCTGCTCATCGGCATCGGCCAGCGCTTCCTGTGGATTTTTCCCTTTGAGCACCACCACATATCCCATGTAGGCTACGAACAGCACCAAAAAGAAGATGCCGTCGAGGCGGGAAACTTTGTTCTCGCTCAAGCCTGGCACCAGCGAATCGTTGGCGAGCAGCAACAGCAGCACGGTCGCCAAGATGCCAAATGGGATGTCGCGTCGGGCTGTGGTGCGCTCAATGGCAAACGGCATGATGGTGGCCGTCACGCCCAAGATAAGGAACACATTGGCAATGTTGCTGCCCACGACGTTACCCATGGCTATATCACCGTGGCCGCTCAGTGCCGACGACACACCCACTAACAGTTCGGGGGCCGACGTGCCCACACCCACGATGGTGAGTCCGATGATGAAGTTGCTGATGCGAGCGCGTTGTGCTATGGCCACCGATGCCTCGACCAGATAGTTGGCCGACAACAGCAACATGGCAAGCCCCACAACGAGTAACAAATAATCCATAGTGTATCGTTTTTAGACACCACAAAGTTACGAGTAAGCGAGCGAAAAAGCAAAGTTTACTTTGTTTTTTTCCGGGAGTGGGCAACTTCGGCGTAGCCGGTGTCTTTGTCAGAAACCAGTTTATGAGTGCGGCAAAATGAGTATCTCCCTCAAAAGGGACTTATCTCACACTTTGTGAATCGGGTTAAATGTTGTGAATTTTCAGTTTTTATTTGGCGGGTTGTGCCAAATACAGTAAATTTGCATTGTGTTTTTCATGGTATTAGATTTTAGGTTAACGTGGGTTGTCGCGAGACACCCCATTTTTTTGTGCCTATAGTTTGTGGTAGTGTGACGTCGCTGAGGATTTCGCGCCGTAACGCCATTAGGCAATGATGCATGCAGGCTGGGATTGTGCCAACAGAGATGAGTTACTTGTTTTTGCGGGCTTTGTGGAAACTGACTTTGGGCGTGATGTGTATTTTTTGCAATTGCTCGGTGTCGTTGAATGAGAAAGTGCAACCCAGGTCCACAAACTTGCCAGGTGCTTCCACCTCGCCTTGAGCAATGGCGCCGTCGCTGTCGATGGTTACATCCAAATTGTCAACTTTGACAAATTTCCATGAGGCGTGATTCACATGGGCTTTTACCTGTCCGATGGGGAGTTTTCCGCCTTTGGCGCGACGCATGGCAGCCGTACGTTCTTTTGAGATGTCGAACTTGAAGTCGGCCTTGATTGCCGCGTACCCCAAATCGGGCATGTCGAGTGCCCGGCCCATGGCCAGCGAATCGGTGTTGATCCACCCAGCGAGGTATTTGGTGTCACTGTCGTGTGCCATATCAAAGTCGATGGCACCCACATCGGTGTTGAGCCGGCCCTTGAAATTTTCATGTCGCCAAATCACATCGAACAGTCCTTTGTAGCGTACCGTTCCCAGTGCGTTCAGTTGTTTCATCATAAATTTCCTGAAAGGGAACTGGTTGATGATTCTTTCGGTTACGCCGGGAAGGGCCGTCATCTGATGCACGTCGAAGTGCACCTTGAGCAAGTGCTCGGCATTGTGGCGCAGTCCGGTGATGTTTCCGCTGGCCTTGATGAGGAGTTTGCGGTCGGGTGATGTGACCACCACATTGGCGAAGTTCATTTGCTCGTCCTCTCCGCTCACTTCCACACTCAACAGCAGAGGTGTTTTGAAATCCTTGAGAATGGGGGCAAAAGGTCGGGCAATATCGTGCAACACGGGCTTGGCGGTAATGGTTGAGGTGCGGTAGGCGAGGGGTGTGCCATGTTGATTGTCGGGCAGTTGCAAGAGCGCTTTGGCAAACCGTAACTCTGTGCTTGCCTGACGCACCAGCACGTTGGTCAATGTCACTTCATGCTTGTTGGCGGCAATCGTGCATTGCAGGTCGCGCAAATCGATTCCCGACACGGAGTCGGTTGCCGAGCATTGCGACAGCGTAGCGTGTACGGAGTCGTTCTTGATATGGTCAATGGTCCAGCGCATGTTTGCCGTTATGTCGAGGTGATCTGCGTCGAAAAACCCGCGGTGAGGCTTTCCCGCGTTCTTGCGTGGCTGGTGGTTGTCGGTTGCAAAACGCAGGTTGTCCACATCGACACAAAGCAGTTTGCCGTCGGGCGAGGCTTTTACGTTTTCCACCGCGATGCTGCTGTGTGTGGTTATGCCTTTCTTGTTGTTGTGCTGCCAGGATACTTGTAGATGTCTTGCCAACAATTCAAGCCCCATGTCTTTATTGTCACGATACGACAATTTCTCCAATTTCACACTGTCGGTGTTGTAGTTGGCTTTGAAGTTTGTGACCAAGATGTCGTTAATGGCCAACGACATGGTTTTGCCCTCCACTTCATGGCTATCCTTGTTTTTGAATGCATCGAGCACAAACTGGTAATTGGGCACCGAGTCGTCGTCGGCCTTGATCAGTTGAGCCGACACCTCATCGATTCTTGCGCGTGAGATGTTGACACTGTCGCGCAGGAGCGCCCAGAGTTTGATGTGGGCGGCCAGTGTGCCGGCCTGCAACAATGGGCGTTGCTGCCGGTCCTCGACGTACAGGCCATGCAGTTGTATCTCTTGGTTGATCAGGCTCACGCTCACATCGTTGATGCTCACCCGGGTTTGCAGTTTCTCGGCGAGCAACTTGGTGGCGGCGTGCATGATTCGGTTCTGCACAGCAGTGCTGTTGAGCAACGCGTAGGTGCCGCCCACCAGCAGAGCCAGGACCCCACCGACAATAGCAGCGCCCCGTGCAGCACGATGCCATTTATTCGTCTTTGACATGTGTGTGGAGAATAAGCAAAGTTAGTGGTTGTTGGGGCCACTAACTTTGCCAAATAGGTTGAAAATCATGTTATTGTCGACCCGATACAGCCACATCGCGGTAGGTGCGGCCAATGAGTCCTTGAAGCACCTTGCCCGGGCCCAGTTCCTCGGCCTCGGTCATGCCATCGGCCACCATGCGTGCCATGATTTGGCTCCAACGCACAGGTGCCGTG
The DNA here is from genome assembly GCA_902782545.1 of uncultured Bacteroidales bacterium. Classification (GTDB taxonomy): domain Bacteria; phylum Bacteroidota; class Bacteroidia; order Bacteroidales; family Muribaculaceae; genus Sodaliphilus. The sequence continues at coordinate 5,965 of CACZNP010000204.1, read as the reverse complement.
AGTTGCTTGACAAGGTTTTCCTTGATTTCGGCGGGGTCGGTGTGCGGCATTGCATCCACGTCCTGATAGATGGGACAGCGAGGTGCCGAGAAATCGGCCTCTTCGATGGCTTTGGCCAACTCAGCGCGTGCGGGCTCCATGAGCGGAGAATGGAAGGCTCCTCCCACTTTGAGCGGCAGAGCGCGCTTGGCTCCGGCTTCTTTAAATTTCTCACAAGCGGTTTGAATGGCTTCGATGTCACCAGAGATTACCACTTGTCCCGGACTGTTATAGTTGGCTGCAACGCACACACCGTCGACGGTGGCGCAGATTTCCTCCACTTTCTCATCGGGCATGCCGATGATGGCAGCCATGGTGCTGGGAGCAGCCTCACAAGCCTTCTGCATGGCCAGGGCACGTGCCTCAACCAATTTGAGGCCCTGCTCAAAGGGCAGTGCTCCAGCGGCGACCAGTGCGCTGAATTCGCCCAATGAATGACCTGCCACCATGTCGGGGTTGAACTCGTCGCCCAGTGTGAGAGCAAGCACCACCGAGTGCAGGAAGACAGCCGGCTGAGTCACTTTGGTCTGACGCAGGTCTTCCTCGGTGCCGTCAAACATGAGGTCGGTAATACGGAATCCCAACACTTCGTTGGCTTTCTCAAACAATTCTTTGGCCTTGGCGTTGCTCTCGTAGAGGTCTTTGCCCATGCCCACGAACTGAGCCCCCTGGCCGGGGAATACAAATGCTTTCATGTCGTAAATATCATGTTTAATTAAAGAAATATTTCAGCAATTATGGCGCAAAGTTACACAAATCCCCTGAACTACCGAAAATTTGGGTGGAAAAATCAATAAGTGATTTTCATTTGGCCCGAGAAAAAGATGCCATCCCGGAACTGTCCATAAACGCTGATGTCGCTCTTTCCGTTGTCAAACACGTCGATATTGTAGACATAGGTGTCTTCCTCGGTTTTGGTTTTGAAGGAAATGCGAAACTGTCCCTGCTTGACCATTGACGCCACATAGTCGTAGATTTTGCCAGTGAAATTGAGCCCAATCTGCTGCATGTAAGGGTAGGCCTTGTACACTTCGCCAAAGTATGGCAAGTAGGACACGACGGTGTCGGCCTTCACGGTGAGTTCGTATCTGTCGTTGAGCATGCGCAAGGAACCTCGAAGCGATTTCATTGCATCGACCTCGATGGTGTAGTGTTGTTGGTCCAGGTTGCTGACGACTTGGTTGGCCACATAGGCCTTTCGTTCGTCCTTGGTCATACCGCTAGTGACTCCAGCCTGCGTGCCGCATGCCACAAGCGTTATCATTGCCAGTGCCGAGAGTAATAAAGCAGATAATTTCATGGTTTCGTGAATTTTGGTCATTATCAATACAATTTAGGCTGTAAAATTACAAAATTGTGGACAAATTGTTTTAACTTTGCACATAGAAACAATAAAAACAGAGAAAAATCATGTTGAATTTGATACCATTGTTTTTCAATCTTGGCACAGGAGAGATTCTGATCATCGTGTTTGTGATCTTGCTGTTGTTTGGCGGCAAGAAGATTCCTGAGTTGATGAAAGGAATGGGCAAGGGCGTCCGCAGTTTTAAGGACGGCATGAACGAGATTGAAGACGAACTCAAGAAACCCCTTGAGGAGAACGACAAGCCTGTGCATAACGCCTGACAGGGCAATTGCAGAGTGGGGCGGTAGCCTGCCAACATGATGGCCGACGAGGAAAAGTTGCAGGAGATGTCGTTTTGGGACCACGTCGAGGAGTTGCGCTCGGTGTTGGTTCGTATCGCTGTGGTGGTGACACTGCTGGCGGTGTTGTTGTTTGTTCTGATGCCTCAAATCTTTGATTATGTGATACTGGCGCCGTGCCGTGGTGATTTTGTGCTTTACCGTCTGTTTGAACGTATGACCGCCGCAGTGTCGTGGTTGCCTCCTTTCAGCACCGAAGGCTTCCACGTGGACCTGATCAATATTCAACTGGCTTCCCAGTTTTTCATCCACATGAGCACGTCGTTTTGGCTAGCGCTGGTGCTGTCGTTTCCTGTTGTTCTGTATCTGTTGTGGACATTTGTGAGTCCCGCTCTCTATCCCAACGAAAAGCGTGGCGTGAAAATCGCTTTTGGCATAGGCAATGTCATGTTTTTTGTGGGAGTGGCAGTGGGTTATTTTGTGGTGTTTCCCGTGACTTTGCGTTTTCTGGCCGATTACCATGTGAGCCAGATGGTTCCCAATCAAATTTCGCTCGACAGTTATATGGACACCTTCATGATGCTCATATTTGTGATGGGTCTTATTTTTGAATTGCCGCTGGTGGCCTGGTTGCTGGGCAATGTGGGCGTGTTGCACCGTGGCTTTTTCGGTGCTTATCGCCGCCATGCCATTGTGTTGTTGCTCATCCTTGCGGCAATCATCACCCCCACAGGTGACCCATTCACGCTGATGGTGGTGTTCCTTCCCATCTATCTCTTGTATGAATTGAGTGCATTCTTGGTGAAACCGGCGCCATCGGGCCAAGGATAGTTGGCGACAAAAATTAAACCTATACTTTAACTTGATAAACGAACTGATAACAAATTGCATATGAGTACAATATTCATTGTTATACCAATATTGTTTTTGTTGATGTTCGACTTGGGTTTGACGCTCAAGTGGGAAGACTTCAAACTGATTGCCCGCCAGCCCCGCGCTGTGTTGGTGGGCGAGGTGGGGCAGTTGTTAGTGCTCCCGGTCATTGCCTTTGCCCTGGCTTGGGTCATGCGGCTGGAGCCGGTAATGTTTGTGGGTGTGGTTCTCATTGCATGTTGCCCAGGTGGAAGTTCGAGCAACGTCTTCTCCATGTTGGCCCGTGGCGACGTGGCGTTGTCGGTCACACTGACGGCTTTGAGCAGCATTCTCACTCTGATCACTGTTCCCATTGTGCTGGCATTGGCCGTAAATGTGAGTGGTGCCAATGTCACTCATGTGATTCATCTTCCTGTGGGCAACTTGTTGGTGCAGAATCTTGTACTCATGTTTGTTCCCATTGTGTTGGGTGTGTTGGTTCATCGCTGGTGGCCTACCGCAGCGAACAGGATAGAGCGCGTGCTGTCGCGCATAGCATTCCCGGCGCTGATGCTGTTGGCCGGAGTGTTCTTTGCGCAAAACTGGCAGGCGATAGTTGCCAATTTCGGACAACTCGGCCTTTGTGTGTCGCTTCTCATTCTGTCCGCCATTGGTGTGGCATGGTGTCTGTCGCGATTGTCGCATCTTGACGAGCGTCGCAGCCGTACCATTGTCATCGAGGTGGGCATGCAGAACGCCGCCCAAGCCATTGCCATTGCCTCCAGCCCTTTCATTTTCAACAATGACACCATGGCCATTCCAGCCATCCTGTATGCGCTTGTGATGAATGTGGTTTTGCTCACTTATGTGGGTGTGTTGCGTCGTCATTGACCAAAAGCGATCCAGTTGATTGATTTTTTCACCCTAAATGGTTGATAATTCAAAGAAAAGTGTTATTTTTGTCTGGCAAACCATCTGTGAGATGGTTGTCCAGTATGATGCAAGACAGCGAAAAACCGTCTGATAAGACTAATTAGATACCCCTTTTTGTTTAATTTTAATAATTGTATTTACTTATGAAGAAGTTTTTATTTGTGATGCTGACCGCGGCAATGGCTATGTGCTTCGCCGCTTGCACCGGCAGCGAGGGCAACAATGCTGGTGGTGACAACAAAACTGGTGATGACAACAAGATTGCTACCGAGCAAGTGGATGCCAACAAGACTGTTACCGTCGACGACATGAAGGCCATCATCGAGAAGGCCAAGAGCGAGGGCGCCAATTGGAGCATTGACCAATGGAAGGATGCCACCCGCCAAATTTTAATCGGAATGAAGCCGATGTTTGAAGTGATGGCTGATTTGCAGAAAAAAACCGATGACCCTGAATTCCAAAAGAAAATGCAAGAGAATCCTGCTGAGGCTACCAAGTTGCTGGGTGAATTCCAGGAGAAAATGAAAGAATTTGCTCCCATGGAGAACATCATGAAGGATTTTGAAAAGGCTGCCGAGGCTAGCGAGAATGGCAAGAAGGTTCTCAACGACGATGAATTTTCCAAAGAACTCAAAAAAGAACTTGGTCTGCCCGAGGAGTCATTCTGATTTGTAAGAACTAAAGATTATCATGAGGGTGCGCACGCGCACCCTTTTTTTTATACTCCATGGAGCGTTTATGTCGTTGCATCCACCCGCTTAGTGCCGTTAAACCGCACAAAACGAGGTTTGGCAACGAGTTTTTTTTGTTTTTTTTTCGGGAATAGTGGGATAATTCTCGGCGAGATATTTTATCTTTGTAGGTTAAACCACAGTTATGGCCGAGGAAAAGAAACATAAAGGGCTTAAAATTGCAGGATGGGTGCTGGGCATCTTGCTGTTGCTCGTGGTGCTGTTGCCATTTTCCTTGTACATACCCTGGGTGCAGAACATCGCCAAAGACTACGCATGTGAGTGGGCGAGCAAGAAGACCGGCATGGATATCAGTGTGGGGCGTGTGCTCATCAAGTTTCCCCTCGATGTGAGTGTGGACGACGTGCTCGCGCTGGACCAGAACGGTGACACCGTGTTGGCTGCAGGCAACCTCACAGCCAGTGTTGCCCTGAAGCCCCTGTTAGAAAAGCGTGTGGAGGTGGACGAGGCCCAACTCACCGATGGCCAATACCGTTTTGAGGCCGACGACGAGTCCTTGTTGCTCAAAGCCCGCTTGAAGCATTGCCGCGTGCGTGGCATAGACGTGGACTTGAAGAAAAACACGGTGAATGTTGCCGATGGTGCCCTGCGCGGAGGCGACGTAGACCTTGAATACCTGCCCTACAAAGTGGAACAGGACAATGACACCACAGCCAGCGAGCCGTGGCGCATCAAGGCAGGTCGACTAACGCTCGACGATGTGAACTACTCCATGAAAATGTTGCCAACCATTGACGACATGCAGGCCTATGTGGGCCATGCCGAGTTGAAGAACGGACAAGTCGACACCGGAGCGCACACTGTGAATGCCAGTTATCTGAACGCCGACAGCGTGGACTGCAAATACTATTATCCCAGTGCCGATTCGGCCCGCCGATACGAAGCACGGCATCCAGTTCCCATGCCATCCATCAAATTGCCCGGCGACACAGTGCCATGGACTGTCACTGCCGACAGTGTGCGCTTGAGCCGCGGCCATGCCATTTATGCCCAGAAGGATGCCAAACCTGCAAGCAAGGATGCCATGGACATGAATTATCTGGAAGTGAGCGATGTGAATATCGCTGTGGATAATCTTGAAACCCGTGGTTCGTCGGTGAATGCCTCCATTGCCAGCCTGAGCGGGCGTGAGCGCAGCGGTCTTGAAATCAAGCAAGGCAGTGGCAATGTGTCGCTCGACAGCACACACGTTGACCTCAAGCAAGTGAAACTCAAGACGATGATGAGCGACATCAGCCTGGATGGTGATGTGGACATGGCCTTGCTTAAAGGTGACAAGAATGGGAACATGCATCTTACCACCGATTCGAAAATTGCCCTGCAGGAAGTGGGCAAGGTGATGCCCTCGCTCCGTTCCACCCTCAAAGACGTCCCACAGGTGAATCCCGTGAGCGTGAAAGGTGATGTGAGTGGCACCATGCGCCGGTTGCAAATCAACTCGCTCACTGCCGATATGCCGCGATATGCGCACGCCACAGTGAGTGGGGTGGTGAATAATCCCCTTGACCCTGACAACCTGAGCGGTGAGATTGCGCTCGACGGACGCTTTGACAACATCAGTTGGATAAAACCCACCTTGATGGACAAGGCCACACAGAAACAGTTGAATTTGCCTCCCATGGCCATCAAGGGCAAGGCCAAATTGGCGGGAAACACCGTCAGCGCCGATGCCACGATGACTCTGGCCACAGGAAAAGTGGTGGGCAAGGGCACCTTCAACAGCAAGAGCATGGACTACAATGTCG
>CACZNP010000203.1 GCA_902782545.1 uncultured Bacteroidales bacterium | reverse complement strand
GTTGCCGCCACCACCGGGGCCCCATCCGCCACCGCCGCCACTGGTGCTGTAGGTCTTGGTCATGGTGTAAGCCATGACGTTGCCGCCGGTGCTGCTCAAGGCATAGTTGGTGTTGGCCGTCTGCGTGCCACTGTAGATCATGGTTGGCTGTGCCGTGCCGATACCCATTGAGGTGTTGGGATTGTGCGGGTTCGAAGTGCCTCCGCCCACGGCCAGCACGAAACCGCCCGTGATGTAGAGGTATCCAGCCACACCGCCTTCGCCATCGATGGCATCGAGGCCACACTCAGGGCTCGTGCTGCCGTAGGCCACCACGACACCGCCCTTGATGATCAGGTTGCCGTTGGAATCAAGTCCATCGTTCTTGGTGGCGTTGACATAGACTTTTCCACCCGCAATGGTCATGTCCTTGGAACTGTTGATGCAGTCGTCGTAACCCGTGCACTCAATGGTTCCGTCGTTGATGGTGATGGTGCTCTTGCTCTCAATGCACTCAGCGCCGTCGCCCGAACCTGTGGCGCTCACATTGAACGTGCCACCGTTGAACACCAGTGCCCCGTCGCACTTGATGCCCTTGGGCGATGAGCGCTTGTTGCTTGATGATGAACTGCTGCCGGGACCCCAACCGCCACCGGTGCTACCGTAGGTGTAACGGGTGCCTGTGGTCTTGATGGTGAAATCACCGTCGTTGAAAGTCACGGCGCCATCAGCGCTGATGCCTTTGCCACCCTGGCCACTGCTGCTCAGGTTGAATGTGCCGCCATTGGTGGTCATGGTTCCTTTGACTTTGAGCGCGGCGCAAGCCTTTGTTTCGTTGTCGGCACTGTCCCACATGCCACCGCCACTGGTGGTGCTCTTGATGGTGCCGTCGTCCACAAGCAGGTTGCCCTCGCACTTGATGCCCTTGCTGGCGGTTCCCGTCACGGTGGAGGTGATGTTTCCTCCGGTGATGGTCATGTCGCCTTCGCTCTTGATGCCGTTGTCGTAGCAATTCGCCACGATGGTGCCGCCCGACACGTGCAATGTGCCTTCGCTCTCGATGCCCTCGGCCTCGTCTTGCGTACAAGTGACGGTGATGTCTCCGCCAGCGATGGTGATGTCGGTACCTGCCTTGATGCCATTGGGCGAACTGGTGTAGGTGGTCGATCCACTGGTGTAGGTGTACTGCTTGCCGGTGGCATTGATGATGAATGTGCCACCGTTCACCACCACAGTGCTGTCGGCATTGATGCCCTTGCCGCCTGTGCCGGTTGCCTTGAGGGTGATGCTGGTGTCGTCGCCCCCTATGGTCACGTGTGCATCACTCTTGATGCATGCGCTGGCCTTGGCATCATTGTCGGTGGCATCCCATGTGCCAGGTGCGCTGGAGTTCACTTCGATGGTGCCCCCGGCGATGGTCACGTTGCTGTCGGCTTTCAGGCCTTTGGTGGCTTCCCCGCTCACTGTGACGTTGAGTGAGCCGCCGTTAATCATGATCTCGCCGTTGTACTCATCGGCTTCGTCGTCGGTCACGCTCACTTGGACACCGTCGTCGGCCACGTTTTTGATGATCACGTTGCCGCCGTTTTGTTGGAAGTATTGGTTGATGTTGAATCCATCGCCCGCAGCGGCAGTCACGGTGATAGTACCCGTGAATTTCTTTTTCAGTTGCAGGTATTCGCCGGTCCACAAAGCATGGCTGGCATTACCCGTCAGCGTCAGGTTGCCGCTGCCCGTGATTTCGGGATGGCCTTTCACGGCAAAGCAACCCTTTTGAGTTCCGGTGGCACCATCGCTCAGGGTATTGTTGCCCACCAGCGTCACGGCAATGCGCTTGCCGTTGCGGATGTTCACGGCGGCACTGTCGGCGCTAGTCAGCGTCAGGTTGTCGAGCACCAGCGTCATTTTGTACTTGCCGTCCATCCAGAACGACCCGTTGTCCGACGATCCACTCAGTGTGTAAGTGTATTCCTCGGCCACGGCCTCTTCGTCTTGAATGATGGCAACGTTGGCACCTGTAACAGTGGCCAACGGAATGTTCTTGGCAATGTTTCCTGCCACAATCACTTGGGCTTTGTCGCCGTTATAGGTCACGGCGATGTTGTTGTTGGGCCATTCACTGGTGTCGACGGTGATGCTGTCAATTTCGCTTATGGCAAAAGACTTGTCCAGGATCGTCACTGTTGAGGCGTCGGCAATGGGCATCTGGCCCAATTGCGAAGTTGTGAATGCCCACTTCACCTGGCCGGTGTGCACCCACATCGTTTGCTGCGCCCTCACGGGCAACAGGCACGCCAGCACCAGGGAAAAAATCACAAAAAACTTTTTCATAGAGGCTTGTTTTATGTCAATAATATCTTCATTTTCGGATAGAACCGAGTGGCAAATGTAAAGAATAAATGGATATTATTGCAAAAAATATTCAACCAAACACGGGAAAAATTAGGTAAAATTATCAAAAAAACACCCGTTTTTGCCTCCATGTACAACAAATTCTTGACCATAGACCGCACGGTTTCGTTGTCGATACACCCGTGGAATGGCCGTGTTGAAAACCAGAATAATTTGGTTTTTTGAAGAATTACATTTAACTTTGTGAACTTTCGAAAGTCTAATGGAAAAACGATAAGAAAATGAAGAAATTGAGATTATATATTGTGGCTTTGGTGCTGGCTTTGGCAACTGGCACGGGGGTGCAGGCCCAGGTGCTGCGCGATGCCGACTTCAACGCCATTGGGCGCATTAGCGGCAACGGAGTGGTTCGTGACGCTGCCAGTAGGTCGATAGGCAGTTTTGATGATGATGGAACTGTGCGCGACAAGGCGGGTACGGTGCTGGGACGCATCGCGCGCCTGGAGATTTTCAACGCTCAAGGCGACCGCATCGGCTACATCACCAGCGATGGCAACGTGCGTGACGGAAGCAGCCAGCCGCTGGGCAACATCAACCTGAACGATGGCAAGGTGACCGATGCGGCCCACAACACACTGGGCTATGCCCGAGGCATTCGTGTGGATTGGATTGCCTGCTATTTCTTGTTCGATTTCTTCAAATAACCTGGCTTTACGAGTACATTTCCCACAATGAAAAGATTGCTGTTGTTGCCGACGGTCGTCCTGTCGTTGCTGGCCGTGCAGGCACAATCGTTGTTGCCGACCGACTCGGTGTTGCGTCGCATGGCAGCGCAAATGCTCATGGTGGGTTTCAAAGGTGACTCTGTCGACGAGAACAGCGATGCGGCACGCTATGTCCGTGATTTGGGCGTGGGTGCCATTATCCTGTTTGATGTTGACCTCACGGGCGATGCCACTATCGGCTCGCGCAACGTGACCAGCAAGGAGCGGCTCGCTTGTCTCACCCGCCAGTTGCAGGCTTGGGCCCCTCATCGTCTGCTCATTGCTCTGGACCAAGAAGGTGGCCGGGTGGCCCGGCTCAAACCACAGTATGGATACCTGCCCACGGTCTCGGCCGAGTATTTGGGCAAGGTGGACCGCCAAGACACCACTCGCCACTATGCCCGCCGTTTGGCGCAAGAAATGCGGCAAAGCGGGGTTAACGTGAACCTGGCTCCTGTGGTTGATATCAAGTCGGACACTCCTGGCCTGGGCAGGCTGGGGCGCTGTTTCTCGGCCGATGTTGACCTGATTTCACGTCATGCCGGGTGGTTCATCGATGAGAACCACCGCGCCGGGGTCTGTTGTGCCGTGAAACATTTTCCCGGGCATGGCAGCGCTGTGGACGACTCCCATTGGGGCTTTGTGGATGTGACCAACACATGGAGCAGCCACGAACTTGTTCCGTTCAAGAAACTCATTGCCGCCCAAAAAGTTGACCTGGTGATGACCGCCCACATCTTCAATCGTAACATTGACAACAACTATCCCGCCACCCTGTCGCGCAAGACGATTACCGGCGTTCTGCGTCGGCAGTTGGGCTACGATGGTGTGGTGGTGACCGACGACATGTACATGCAGGGCATCATTGACAACTACAGCGTTGAGCGCGCCATTGTGCTGGCCATCAATGCAGGGGCCGACATGCTGTGCGTGGGCAATAACATCAGCACGGGGTTTGAGGCCGACCGTCCGTTTTGGCTGGTCGATGTCATTGTCCGGGCTGTGAAAGAGGGCAGAATTCCCATGGGGCGAATCATAGAGGCCAACCGCCGAATAGAGCGCTTGCAACACAAAGTGCCTCAATCTTGATGTGCGGGTAGGGAAAACTGGCGATTGGCCGAAAAAAGACAGGCAATCACTGATTTTTTTTGTCCATTAGCATCAATCGGTTTATTTTTGCGCAAAGAATCGGATTGATTAAAAAAACCTCCATGCGCATTTTTACCAACAAAACCACGCGGCAAGAAAACTATATATATCTCATTGTATGGTTTCTTCTGTTTGTTGCACCATTGTTGAGCGTTTATGTTCGCACGCGGTTCGACAGCAATTTGCCGTTTCACTGGCACGACATTTTCACCGTGTGGGAGCCTTTGGTGGTGTTTCTGTTGGTTTTTTTGGTACACAACTACCTGCTTGCACCTCTGTTGGTGTACGAGCGCAAGACTAGCACCTATCTGGCGGCATTGGTGGTGCTTGTGGCTGTGTTCACAACCTATCAGTGTGTGCATCGTCCCTCGGATTTGCCTCCTGGCCCGCCGCCAGAACTGATGGCCGGTGGTCGTCCTCAAGGTGTTCCTAAGCATTTCCCACACGATATCAAAGCCATGCGTGAGCCATTGCAGCGACCTCCCATCGACATGCATGACGTGGTAGCATTCACCATCTTCATGCTCATGATTGGAGCCAATGTGGGTGTGAAGCAATATTTTAAGTCGGTCTCCGACCGCAAAGAATTCGAGCAACTTGAAAAAGCGAGTCTGGAGCAGGAATTGGAGTATCTCAAATACCAAATAAACCCTCACTTTTTCATGAACACGCTCAACAACATCCATGCTTTGGTCGACATCGATCCCAACAAGGCCAAAACCAGTGTGGTGGAGTTGTCCAAACTCATGCGTTATGTCCTCTACGAGGGCGTGAAGGCACGCATCCCGTTATCGACGGGCGTGAATTTCATGAACAATTACATTTCGCTGATGCGCATGCGCTACACCGACAAGGTGCGCATCACCATCAATGTGCCCAAAGTCATTCCGCAAGTGCAGGTGCCGCCGTTGCTCATCATTCCTTTTGTGGAAAACGCGTTCAAGCATGGTGTGAGTTATCAAAAAGAGTCGTTTATCGAGGTGCACATTTCCACCTGCGACGGGCAATTGGTGTTCACTTGCCGCAACAGCAAGAACAGCACCAACCAGGAACACGGCGGGGTGGGGTTGACCAACGTGCGCAAGCGCCTTGACCTGCTCTATGGTGACAAATATGTGCTCAACACCCACGAAGATGAAGACACCTACGAAATGTCGCTCACATTCCCTCTGGATGAGTGAGACGATGAAAGAAAAAGTCCGTTTCCTGTGTGATAAACTATTTAAACTCAAAATTTTTACAAAAAAAAGCGTTCGGTATCGAAAAAAACTGTACTTTTGTGGCTGATAGAAAACTGTGGTGACTTTTTAGTGTATTATTAAGCCGTCACGGTTTTGTTCTTGAAAAACTATTGTTGACATCAGTATTACATGACGCTACCAAAGATACGCTGTCTTGCCATTGATGATGAACCGCTGGCGTTGCAACAATTGTCTGGCTATGTGAATGGTGTGCCTTACCTGGAACTGGTGGGCAGTTGCCAAAGCGCAGCCGAGGCCCGTGAAATGATGAGCCAGCAGCATGTGGATGCCATTTTCATCGACATCGACATGCCCGATTTGAGCGGCTTGGACTTTGTGCGGTCCCTTGCTGAACCGGTTCTGGTGGTCTTCACCACGGCCTATAGTGACTATGCTGTGGAAGGTTTCAGAGTCAATGCCATTGATTATTTGCTCAAACCCTTCGACATCGAGGAGTTCAAGCGCGCTGCCAGCAAAGTGAAGTGCCAGTTCGACCTGCTCAACACACCTCAGGTGAGCCGCCTTGATGAAGATGATGCCTTGTTTCTCAAGAGCGAGTACAAAGTGGTGCGTGTCGACATCAAGTCGATTCGCTTCATCGAAGCCATGAGTGAGTATCTGCGCATTTATATGTGGGGACAGGGTAGACCCATCATTGTGCTGTTGAGCATGAAAAAAATGGAAGAGCGGTTGCCGTCGCGCATGTTCCTACGCATTCACCGCTCCTACATTATCAATCTGAAGATGATACGCGAGGTGACCAAGAACCATGTAGTGTTGTCCGATGACACATCACTGCCCATCGGAGACCTGTACAAGGATACATTCAACGCCTATATCGCCAGCAAGTTCCTGGCACGATGAGCAAGATGTTTGGTTGGTTATGAGTAAAAATGAGGTTTCTTGTGGGTGGGTTTTGTATATTTGTCAATTTCAGAAAATTCGATAATCTACCAGAAGTTCAATTCAATAATAATCATTGACGGCCGTTGAGGTCGAATGTGGCAATTCATTATAAAATATGATTAAGAAAGAATCTTATTAATTGTGGGGGCCGCGCTATTGTTTATTGGCGCTACAGCCTAAACGGGTGGTTTTGGAGATCTCCCCAAGACGGTGAATTACCATGATGCCCGCATTACCAATGTGGGAGTGGTGGCAGCCGACATCTACAAATGGGCAGTTGAGGATTCGTTGACCCACAAGGTCGACACCGTTTATACCGCCGAGCCTTATTTTCTGTGGGAGAGCGACGGTGACATTGAGCAACAGGCTCAAGCCTCTATATCACCAGCGATGGTCGCAAGATTGTAAAATGACCTGGGCTGGATAAAACAACCGTGCGGCTTCTCGACAGAGGCCGCACGGTTGTTGTTTTAACTAACAAGCATCGACCGGCGCACATTGTGCCACAACGGTCGATGCTTTGCTTATCGTCAGTCGGAGCACTTGGCGCAGACAAACTCGCGGTTGAGGCGTGAGATGTTGCTCAACTTGATGTTCTTGGGGCACTCGGCTGCGCATGCGCCTGTGTTGGTGCAGTTGCCAAATCCCAGTTCATCCATCTTTGAAAGCATGGCTTTGACGCGTTTCTTTGCCTCGGCACGGCCTTGCGGCAACAAGGCAAACTGGCTCACCTTGGCACTGACAAAGAGCATTGCCGAGCCGTTCTTGCATGCAGCCACGCAAGCGCCGCAACCAATGCACGATGCGCTGTCCATGGCCTCGTCGGCAGCCACTTTGCTGATGGGAATGGCATTGGCGTCTTGAGCGCCGCCGGTGTTGAAACTCACATAGCCCCCAGCCTGCTGAATCTGGTCGAAGGCATTGCGGTTCACCATCAGGTCCTTGATGACGGGGAAGGCCGCGCTGCGCCAGGGCTCCACGGTGATGGTCTCACCATCGTGGAAACGGCGCATATACAATTGGCAAGTGGTGGCACCAGTGGCGGGGCCGTGGGGGTGGCCGTTGACATAGAGCGAGCACATACCACAAATGCCCTCGCGACAGTCATGGTCGAACACGATGGGTTCCTCGCCCTTCTCGATGAGTTGCTCGTTTACGATGTCGAGCATCTCAAGGAAAGAGGTGTCGGTCGGGATGTCGTTCACATCATAAGTCACAAATTGACCTTTCTCCTTGGGTCCGGCCTGACGCCAAACTTTCAGTTTGAAGCTGATGTTTTTCTCCATAGCGCTATTTAGTTTTTGTAATTTCTCGTTTGTACTTTGATTGCCTCGTAGTGGAGTGGCTCCTTGATGAGCGTGGGAGCGGTCTCGTCATCGCCGTTGTACTTCCAGCAAGCCACATAGAAGTAGTTGTCGTCGTCGCGCTTGGCTTCTCCTTCCTCGGTTTGGTATTCCTCGCGGAAGTGTCCGCCGCACGACTCGTTGCGGTTCAGTGCATCGTGGGCAATGAGTTCACCCATGGTGATGAAGTCACGCAGACGGAAAGCCTTGTCAAGTTCCACGTTCATGCCCTCTTGTGTGCCGGGGATGAACAGGTTTGTCTCAAACTCGTGGCGCAACTCTTTGAGTTTGGCCAACGCGGTTTCCAAGCCTTCCTTGGTGCGTCCCATACCCACATATTCCCACATGATGTGACCCAATTCCTTGTGGATGGAGTCAACCGAGCGCTTGCCGCCAATAGACATGAGGTTGTCCAGGTTGGCTTGCACGCGCTTCTCGGCCTCGTCAAACTCAGGCAGGTCGGTCGAGAAGTGTGGAACCGTGATTTGGTCACTCAGATAGTTCTGGATGGTGTAGGGCAGCACGAAGTATCCGTCGGCCAGTCCTTGCATGAGCGCCGAAGCACCCAGGCGGTTGGCCCCGTGGTCACTGAAGTTGCACTCGCCAATGGCGAAGAGTCCCTTGACACTGGTTTGCAGTTCATAGTCCACCCAAATTCCACCCATGGTGTAGTGGATGGCTGGGAAAATCATCATGGGATTGTAATATTTCTCACCATTGATTTCGTTGGCAAGTTCACCGGGGTTCACATCGGTGATTTCCTCGTACATGTCGAACAGGTTGCCATAGCGCTGGCGAATCACATCGATTCCCAGACGGTTGATGGCCTCGCTGAAGTCGAGGAACACGGCCAAACCGGTGTTGTTCACACCGAAGCCTTTGTCGCAGCGCTCCTTGGCAGCGCGGCTGGCCACGTCGCGGGGCACCAGGTTACCGAATGCCGGATAACGACGCTCCAGATAGTAGTCGCGTTTCTCCTCGGGGATGTCGCTGCCCTTGATTTCGCCGGCTTGAAGCCGCTTGGCGTCCTCAATGTCTTTGGGCACCCAGATGCGGCCATCGTTGCGCAGACTCTCGCTCATGAGCGTGAGTTTTGACTGCTTGTCGCCGTGTACGGGGATGCAGGTGGGGTGAATCTGCACATAGGCAGGATTGGCAAACATGGCACCCTTGCGGTAGCAAGCCATGGCAGCCGAGCAGTTACAACCCATGGCGTTGGTGCTCAGGAAGTAGGTGTTTCCATAGCCACCGGTGGCGATGACCACGGCGTGGGCGGCAAAGCGCTCGAGTTTGCCGGTGACCAGGTTCTTGGCGATAATTCCGCGGGCACGACCGTCCACGATAACCACATCGTGCATCTCGTAGCGGTTGTAACTCTTCACCTTGCCGGCATGGATTTGGCGGTTCAGGCTGGAGTAGGCACCCAGCAACAGTTGCTGGCCGGTTTGTCCTTTGGCATAGAAGGTGCGGCTCACCTGAGCGCCACCAAACGAGCGGTTGGCCAGCAGGCCACCGTACTCACGTGCAAAGGGTACGCCCTGTGCCACACATTGGTCGATGATGTTGTTCGACACCTCGGCCAGGCGATACACGTTGGCCTCACGGGCACGGTAGTCACCACCCTTGACGGTGTCATAGAACAGGCGATAGACGGAGTCGCCGTCGTTCTGGTAGTTCTTGGCTGCGTTGATACCACCCTGTGCGGCGATGGAGTGTGCGCGGCGGGGTGAATCCTGAATGCAGAAATTGAGCACATTGAATCCCATCTCGCCCAGTGTGGCTGCGGCGCTGGCTCCTGCCAGTCCGGTACCCACGACGATAATGTCCAAGCGGCGCTTGTTGGCGGGGTTCACCAGTTTTTGATGGGCTTTATAATTTGTCCACTTCTCAGCGATGGGGCCCTCGGGAATCTTCGAGTCAATCACGGGCTGAGCAGTTTTGATGATAGTTTCTTCCATTGTTGTTAAAGATTTGATGGTTAATTACTCAGCATGACACATTAGAGGGCAAAGAACCAAGTGAAGTAGCAAGCCTCGATGGCAAACAGGCCCATCACGATGGTTGCCCACCACCAGCCGATGCATTTGAAACGCTCAATCCACTTCTCGTTGGCGGCACCCAGCGATTGGAAGGCACTCCAAAAACCGTGGGTGATGTGGAACCAGATGGCCAGAAAACCAATCAAGTAGATGGGCAATATCCACCATTGACCGAACGTCGTAGCCAGCGCATTTTTCCCACTCATCGGGAAATCACCCAGGATTTCGGGCAATTGCATCTTGGCCCAGAAATGGTACAGGTGGAGAAACAGGAAGCACAGGACGATGAGTCCCAGCACCAGCATGTTTTGCGAGGCCCATTCCACGGTTTTGGGGCGGGCACTCACTTCGTAGCGGTCATCGCCGCGGGCTTTGCGGTTTTGGAGCGTCAGCCACAGGGCATAGATGATGTGAATCACAAACCCGCCGGCAAGCACCGCAGTGCCCAGCAAAGCATACCAGTTGGCACCGAGGAACTCGCACACGGCCTCATACGCATCAAGCGAGATAAGTGCCACCGCGTTCATCAGCGCATGGAATGTTAAGAATAGGATCAGAAAAAGACCGGTGACACTCATCACCACTTTTCGTCCTACCGATGAATTAGTTAACCACATAGTAGTTTGGAATTAAGTTATTAATTTGAATGATTATTTTTGTCTATCGTGCAAAGTTACCGATAAAACCGCTGATTTGCAACAATTAAAGAATATTTTCTTTAATTTTTGTTGTCGCATCACTTCCGATTGTTCATAGATTGTCGATGAAAAGGATTATTGCAAGACAGTGTGTCGTATCGCCCGTGAGGGTGATGACCATCATGAAAACCCTGGTTACTGCAGCGAGCCCAAGCGAGCGAAAGAACCTGGGAAAAGGCTACCAGAGTCCTTGGTTCCTTGAAAAGGAACACCACGCACGACGCATCGTGTTCCTCCGCGAGGAACTTAGCCGACGTTGCCCGGTTCCCCACCATTCCCCAGTGGGGTATGGCGGGGTTGGTGATGGTCATCGCCTGTGGCGATGGTGCACGCCCAATCATTTTCTGTCCACAGCATCAGGAATGCGCTCACGCCATCGGCGTGAACTATGCGAAACCCCAGGTTAGAGCGTCGAAGACGGTCGTAACCTGGGGAAAGATGCCTCCAGCGCGGCATCCCCGTAAATATCCACATCGTTATTCAAACCGGGAATAATCCCAAAAACAAAATCTTGTCCACCGGCTGCCTGTCACTTGACAACCACTTTGCGGCCGTTGTGGATGTAGATGTAGCCCGCCTCGTTGTAGATGCGCGGCAGGCGGCCTTTGGCCTTGACCAGGTCGCCGTAGTGGCTGCGCCAGTCGGTCTGGCTGCTATGACAAACAATTTTATAATATTGTTAACGGGACTATTAGACCAGCTGGACAGGCAGTGACTTTCAAACACACCATAATCAGACCGGCAATAATATGGAGTATGTACCATACTGCTACTATACAATCCAAAGTATTCTTTGTTATTTTCATCTTCATTGCCATTTTGCTGTCAATAAAATCATTAAACTCAAATCTATTAGAACTCTTCTAATTTTCGCATGAATTTATAAAGAAAAATTATGACATATAAAATGCAAATAATTATAAACACATAAATAGCTGCTATAGCACAAAACCAAATTGCTACTCGAAGTGTCCAAGTCCAGAAGTCGTATATTAAGCTATCTGTTTTATAACGAACATTCTTTAAAACTGATTCTTCGAAATCATATTCTTTTTGATATAATTCTATAATTGACCACTCATCATATAGATATTTTAACTTAAAAATGCTATCACCATTCCAGTAAACGAGTTCTTGTCGGTGATTGATTGTTGTAATTTTGGCCCTTACATCTTCTTTATTGGTCTCCTCTGATCGGAATGACTCTAAATCTTCAACCTTCAATTGCTTGAGGCGACTAAGAACTAATGCGGTGTCATTTGCACTAACGTAATACCGCTTGTCCCTATTGACACTTGGATCTTCGTTCCCTAAATACATCGTATATACACCAAGTGCAATAACATTAATGGAAACAATGCTGAAAGGAACTAAGAACAGCACAAATAGTCCCTTTTTAATAAAATTAAAAAGTGCGGTCAATCGGATATGAAGTTTTTTGCACATTGTATCTAACTAAAAAGGGACCCTAATTGCTAAACGATATAACTTATGCCAACCGATTAGTTCAAACAGCAATCCCGCAGCAACACCCCATCCCTGCGATGAATTATTAAAGGCACTTTGAGCGAATTGTAAATCATCAAACGCTGTTCTTTTGTCAAAAAAAGCACTTTCAGGTCCGTTTGCTCCCACTCGGTCATAGGCTTTGTCATGCTGAAATGCTGCGTAATCCAGGTTGTCGATGGGTGGAACAGCGTAAGAATCAACAGGGTTGTCATACCAGCCCAGCCCGTTGAAGCCCTGCCACGGCTTGCCCGTGTGCAGGTGATGGTCCACCGTCTGCCCCAGCCGCGTGGCTGGCACGCCGCTCACCGTGT
>CACZNP010000202.1 GCA_902782545.1 uncultured Bacteroidales bacterium | reverse complement strand
GTGTTTTTTGCCATTAATGTTGTGGCCATCATTGTGATGGTGCTGGTGATGACGCAGTGGTGGCACGTGTTCAACCAGTTGCTTGCCAGCAGCGAGCCCAGCCGTCCACCTCGCGCCCCCCAGCCGATGCACTACATGCGCTACTTCTACAATGCCGTGTCGCTGGTGCTGGTGGTGGGCTTGAGCCTGGCGGTGCGCATGACGCAGCGCTGGCAGCACATCGAGCAGGCCCGCAAGGAAGCCGAGCGCAGTCGCACCGAGGCCGAACTGAGCAACCTGCGCAACCAACTCAACCCGCACTTCCTGCTCAACACGCTCAACAACATCTATGCACTCACCGCCTTCGACTCCAACAAAGCCCAAACGGCCATCGAGGAACTGAGCAAACTGTTGCGTCATGTCCTCTACGACAACCAACAGAACTTTGTACCTCTGTACAAAGAGGCGGCTTTCATGCAAAACTACGTGGAGTTGATGAAAATCAGGCTCAACGACCAGGTCAAAGTCACCACACACTTCGATGTGGCTCCCGATGATTCAACACCCATCGCTCCGCTCATTTTCATCTCACTGCTTGAGAACGCCTTCAAGCACGGTATCTCACAGGCCGGCAAAGGATTCATCGACGTGAGCCTGTCACAACGCGAAGGCGACATCACTTGCAAAATCACCAACAGCAACCATCCCAAGCGTACCAACGACAAGAGCGGATCGGGCATCGGGCTGGAGCAGGTGAGCAAAAGGCTGGAACTCATGTACCACGGACATTACACCTGGGAAAAAGGCATCAGCGAAGACGGAACACAGTATTTCTCAATAATCAAGATTCACCATGACCATTAAATGCGCCATCGTCGACGACGAACCGCTGGCAGTGGAACTGCTGGCCAGTTATGTCAACAAAATACCGTTCATGCAACTCATGGGCAAGTATGGCAACGCCATCGATGCTCTGAACGGACTGAGCGAGAATCCCGTGGACATCATCTTTCTCGACATCCAGATGCCCGAACTCAACGGATTGGAACTCTCCAGGATGCTCCCCGAGACCACACGCATCATTTTCACAACGGCATTTGAGCAATATGCACTCGACGGATTCCGTATCAACGCTCTCGACTACTTGCTCAAGCCCATCTCTTACGCCGACTTCCTGGAGTCCTGCAACAAAGCGCTGCAGTGGTTCAAACTCGTGCATCAAGCCGAAACCAAGCCCGTCGACGAAGTGACTTCCATTTTTGTCAAGAGCGAGTACAAACTGCTGCAAATCAACCTGGACGACATCCGCTACATCGAAGGGCTCAAGGACTACGTGAAAATCTACACCGAGCAGTCGCAGCACCCCATCCTGTCGCTCATGAACATGAAAGCCATGGAGCAGATGCTGCCCGCATCGCGGTTTATTCGCGTGCACCGCTCATTCATCGTCAATAAAGCCAAAATTCGTGAAATTGACCGCAACCGCATTGTCTTCGGCTCGGTCTACATCCCCATCGGCGACAGTTACAAGCAAGCCTTCCAAGACTTCATCAACCGTTAACCCCCCACAACACTCAAGAGCGAACGATAATAACGTTGATGTCAGAATGGGAAATCTTATGAACCGACACATATTTTTATGGGTATTCCTGTGGTTCATGGCTGCCAGCGCACAGGAGTTGAAGCAGTTCACGCTGGAGGATTTGAACTTTGGCGGAACTAACTATGAGAAAATGATACCGCAAAACCGCACGCTGCGATGGTGGGGCGACCAGTTGGTGCGCATGGCCGACGACACGTGCTGGACGGTGAATGTGACCTCGGGGCGAGAGAAGGTGTTGTTCACACGCGCCCAAATCAACCAATGGGCTGGACTCGATGCCGATTCCACGCAGGTCAACGGTTTGGAGGGGGCATTGTTCCCCTACTCCGACCAATCGTTGGTGCTGGTGACCAACAATCAGGAACGCCTGCTGGTGGATTTCAGGAGGCATCGGGTGCATTGGCGGCAACCACTCTGTTCGGCAGCGCAAGCAAGTGCCTGGAATGAGAAAAGCCGCGCGGTGGCCTTTGTACAGGACGACAACTTGTTCGTGACCGATAATCAAGGGAATACCCGCCAAGTGACCACCGATGGCAGCCGCGACATTGTGTACGGGCAAAGTGTTCACCGAAATGAGTGGGGCATCGATGGAGGGCTGTTCTGGAACCCGCAGGGCACACGGCTGGCCTTCTATCGCATGGACCAAAGCATGGTGACCGACTATCCGTTGGTGGATGTGCCGGAACTGGACGACAGCACACGGGTCATAGCCACACCGGCTCCCGAAAAATACCCCATGGCCGGACAATCGTCACATGTTGTGACAGTGGGCGTGATGGATGTGGCCACAGGCGACACGGTGTATCTGCGGGCCGGCGACCCCACCGACCGCTACTTCACCAACATCGCTTGGAATCCTGCGGGCTCAGTGGTCTACGTGATGGAACTGAACCGAGATCAAAACGACTGCCGCCTGAACAGTTATGACGCCATCACAGGCGACCTCATCGCCGAATTGTATCGTGAAACCCATTCACGCTATGTGGAGCCGCAACACCCCATCACTTTCTTGCCGTGGGACAGCACACGGTTCGTGCTGTGGAGCGAGAAGAGCGGTTTCAACCACCTGTACCTGTACGACACCTCTGGGCACGAAGTGCGGCAACTCACCAGCGGACCGTGGGTAGTGATGGATTTGCTGGGGTTTGACACCGACAACCAGTCACTCATCATCGCTGCCAATGCCGACAGCCCCATCCAGCAAAACCTGTATCGCGTGGAGGTGGCCACCGGAACCATTACACGCATCGACGAGGGTGGACGTGGATGGCACAACGGACTGCTGAGCCATAGCGGACACTGGATGGTGGACAAGTACCAAGAACCCGATGTACCCCGCAACATCGCTGTTGTCGACACACGCCAGGGCAACAGCCACCGCTATTTCACTGCCGCCGACCCATGGCAGGGCTATGCAGTGCCCCAATACCGTTGCGGCACCATCACGGCTGCCGACGACAGCACCACCCTCTACTACCGCATGGTGATGCCCGTGGACTTCGACCCAACGAAAAAGTATCCCACGGTGGTCTATGTGTACGGTGGACCTCACGCTCACAATGTGGATGCCGCTTGGCACTACCACAGCCGCTCTTGGGAAACCTATATGGCTCAGCGGGGCTACCTGCTGTTCATCCTTGACAACCGCGGCAGCGAAAACCGGGGACGCGACTTTGAGCAGGCAACATTCCGCAGGCTGGGACAAGAGGAGATGCGCGACCAGATGCGGGGTGTTGATTTTCTGCGCACATTGCCCTATGTGGACTCTACCCGCCTGGGGGTGCATGGATGGAGTTACGGAGGCTTCATGACCATCAGCCTGATGACAAACCATCCCGATGTGTTCAAGGTGGGTGTGGCCGGTGGGCCGGTCATCGACTGGAAGTGGTACGAGGTGATGTACGGCGAGCGCTACATGGACACACCTCAGACCAATCCCGAGGGCTATGCCTTGACCAGCCTGCTCAGCAAGGCAGGCGACCTGCGTGGCCGCCTGCAAATCATCATCGGCTTGAATGATCCCACAGTGGTGCCCCAGCATGCCTACAGTTTCCTCAAAGCCTGCATTGCCGCAGGAACACAGCCCGACTTCTTCGTCTATCCTGGACAAGGACACAACATGCGCGGCCACCAGAGCGTGCACCTGCACGAACGCATCACCCGCTACTTCGACGATTATCTCAAATAGCGGGTCACGCGTTTTCAGTCTTCACTCAGAGAATAAGCGCTATTGCCGCAGGAGGATGTTAACCAGAGCGGTGAGATCGGCCACCGAAGTTTCGCCGTCACCGTTCACATCGCTGCGTGCATTTTGCGATTGATCCATCAGCAAAGCAACCAGCGAAGTGACATCGGCAACACTCACCTCGCCATCGCCGTTCACGTCGCCCACAAGCGATTCCTGGTCAATGTCGAACTCATACGTAACCACGGCGCTCTCGCCACTGGCGTAGACAGCCTTGATTCCCAAGGTGTGATGTCCGTCGGCAACTCTATTGAGCACCACTTGCGGCTCGGTGACTGTGGTCATCGAATCCCCGTCCAAATAGACCACATAGCGCTTCACAGCACCCACATCCACGGTGCCGCCTTCTTGCTGCGCACCCACATAGAAGTCGTCGAGTTGCACAAAGAACGCGTCATAGGATGTGTAGTGCACCGCCACACGGACCGATTGCTCCACATAGGCACTCAAGTCGACCTCGTACTGCAACCACTGGCCGGCTGGCATGTTGTCGATAGTGGCCACCACATCGTAATCCAAGTTCGATGGGTTGCTGTTGCCATCGGTGAACACGCACACCTCCATCGACTCGGGATAATTGTCGTAGGCTTTTGCCAAGAATCGGCACACAAAGCCCTCGCGGATGGTCAGTTCCGGTGAGATGAGCCACTTGTTGGCACCACTCAGTTGCGGCGAGAAGAAGATGATGGTTTTGTCGCCAGTGGGAGCCGCCACGGCCTGATCAGTGGGCAGCATGGGCGGTGTGGTGTGCCAGGGATTGAACACCAGCGGCGGCACCGGCAACGGATTGGACTGGGTGCTGGCACCTGGGTAATTGACGATGTAACCATTGAGGCTGATGGGGTACACATTGCGCTGGTCCAGGTCAACCGTCTTCCAACCGCCGAACGAACCGCGCGCAAAGTCGGGATAGTCCTCAAAACTGTCCTTGAACGACAGGTTCTGGTTCCAACGCGCGGTCACATCACTGTTGTCGCGTCCGTACCGACTCACATCCACAGTGATGTTGTAGGGATCAACGATGGTCTCCTTCACCAACATCTGGATGGTCATGTCGTCGCTCAGTGTGAGTTCTTGCTCGCACACGTCGTAGTTGGTGGCATTGATTCCCACCGTATAGTCTCCGTTGGGCAGTGAGTTGAACACAGCCTCGTTGTCGGCAATGACCGCCCGATAGACCGTGGCCGTGGCTTTCTCGGTAGCCTCAACGGCATTGCCATCGAGCGACAGCCCATTGTTCGTGCTCACCTGCACGGTCAGTCGCGAGTTGGTATCGGCAATCACGATGGTGGTGTCGGCAATCTCGGTCTGTGAATCGATGTAGACGGCCTGCACACCCAGCGTGTAGGTGCCAGCGTCAAGACCTGTGAAAACGTACTCGTAGTCCTCGGTCTGGCCATGCTCCACCCCGTTGAGATAGACCTTGAAACTCTCATTGGGATTCATCGGCGACTTGGCCGCAACACGTTGTGCGCGGGCCTTGGCGATGGCCTGCGCCGCATTGTCGTAGACCTGCCCCACCAGCACATCGTCCACCATGAGCATGAATCCTCCAGTGACATTGGCCTCGCTGATGTAGCGAATGGCAAACCGGATGGGCTTGCCGGCATAAGCAGCCAGGTCGTAGGTATAGACCCGCCAGCCGGTGTAGTCGGCAGTTTCATAGTTGCCAATGTTTATTTTGACAAAGTCGGACATCTGCGGGTTATCGGTCACCGTGGTGACATAAACCTGGAAACGCTCTTTGTATTGGTCGGCTGCCTTGCCACGGAAAGTGAGCGAGTTTTGGTTGCCGGGGGTGATAACCGGCGAGATGAGCCAATCGTCGTTGGCGGCACCCGAGAAGGTGCGCGTGAATCCCGCATATTGCAACCCGCTGTATGGTCTGAGAATGGGATAGTCGTACCACCACGAGGGCTCCACGGTCATCGGGTTCATGATTTGCGCATACTGTTTGACACCACGGTTGGCATACTCTCCCACCAGGGGTGCCGCGATCAACCCGTCGTTGTCGATTCCCGTCCAATCGCCGAATTCGATGGCAAACGGCTCGTAACTCTCAAAGTCGTCGAAAAACACCGGCGGCTCCTGATTCCACTTGAAAGTGACATCATTCAAGCCCGACTGTGCATCGTGATCCACCGTCACGCCCAGTGAAAACGGCAACTGCGTCTGTTCCTGCAGGCTCACCGACACCGTGGTGTCGTTGAGCACCTCAAACGTGCGCACCTCGCCATTGTAACCGGCTTTGGACACTTCAAGCCTGTGGTTACCGGCGTACACCTTGACAGTGACGCGACCCTGAGCATTGAGTTTGAGGGTTCCGTACGATACCGAGTAGTCGGTCTGTGTCAATTTAAGGGTAGCATCGGTCACCGCCGTTCCGGCAACCGTCTTCACTTCGATGGTCAACGCCTTGTCGCGTTGCTGCGCCAAGGCAGGCATGAACAGCAGCAGCATCACCGCTATCAAAAGAAATTTTTTCATACTCTTGGTCTTTGACGTTAATGGTTTTGCCACAAAGATACAAAAAAACGCCGTTCTTTCCCAATTTACTGCTAAAAATGACATCCATTTGACCACGTTGACCAAGGGCTCACCCCACCCCGCCCCCTGCAAAAAAACCTCCCGGCGGGGGATGAACCGCGCCGGGAGGCAATGCCACATCATTATCCAAAACTATGAATAACCTTTAAAAATGTACTGCTTGCTTTACCTTAGCTTACCTGACGAGGACTTTCTTGCCGTTGTGGATGTAGATGCCCGGCGCGGCCTCGGGGTGTGCCACCGGCTGCCCCTGCAGGTTGTAGTAACGCCCATCGGCAGGGAAAAAGTCCAAGAGCACATCGTCCACCCCCACATTGGGGTCATAGTATTTTCCCTTGTAGATGACCTCGCCCTCAGCGTTCTCCACGTGAGCCAAACCGAGCGGATTACTACAGACACATGAGAAATACTCCATGAACGGGCTAATGCAATCTCCCCTTTCCAACTGGTCGTAACCGATGCCTTCAATAAGATATATGATATTGTTGGTGAGGTGTCCTGTATCAAAGATGTGGCGTTTCCGAAGCGAACCATCTATCTCAACAATGTCCTCACCCACATACTGTATATCCTGATAATAATCTTTGAGGAATGGACCCGGATTATTGAAATCGTATATCTGATACTCAGTATGTCCGTCAACCGACCCCACCGTGATGCCGAAAGTGTTCTTTTCGTTCTGACCGATGGGAGACACGTTGTCATTGTTGATTGAATACACCTTTTTCCCCACTTCACGCACATAGGCGCACGGGTACATCGTGCTTGTATCCAATCCCTTGTGATCGCGCAGAAAGTAGCGGTAGGCTTTCTTATAATTCTCCCCGCCAATCAGTGTGTCGCCTCTCATCTCCACGGCGTAGTAAATAATGGGATAAGGGTTGGTCTCATCAGCCAATGCTGGTTCCCAATATGCGTGTATCCAGCGTGTCCCCTCTTGCACCATGGGCACGTATTGATACTCAGCCGCTT
>CACZNP010000201.1 GCA_902782545.1 uncultured Bacteroidales bacterium | reverse complement strand
TATGCGTTTGGCGAATGCTATGGTCTTACATGCGTCACCATCCCCAACTCCGTTACCTACATCGCCAACGAGGCGTTCTCCCGTTGCGAAGGTCTGACAAGGATAAACGCATATCCTAACCCTGAAAAAGTCAGCATGGGGAGTAATGTTTTCTATGATGTTCCGAAAGACGGCACCCTGCATGTGTTGCCCAAGTATCTGAGTGCATACCAGACGGCGAGCCAGTGGAAAGATTTCACCAATATCGCGGCCGACCTTACAGAGATTGAGCCGATCATTGGCGATTTAAATGCCGACGGGGAAATCAGCATTGCCGATGTCACATTGCTCGTTGATGTGGTGCTGCGGCAGGAAAGCACCGGCGCCAGCGACGTGAATGGAGACGGCGAAACCTCCGTTGCCGACCTCACCGCCTTGGTCTACCTGTTGCTGAACAAGCAATAACGCACGCCCCTCGTAAAGCCCCAAAATCTCCGGCACCCCCTAAAAAGAATGGTGGCGCAGATGAGTATATTGTTGACTCTTTATTGTTGAGTATAATAAAAAAATGGGTTATCCTTTGCAGATTATCAATAATTTCGTAACTTTGCACCGCTTTTTTGAAAAGAACATCGTGTGATGGGAAATTAAGGAAGCAGTAACGAACTTAATTTTGAGTAACACAAACAATTAACAGAATGAAGACATTCAAATTGAACGCCGAGCCTCGTACCGACCTCGGCAAGAAGGCCGCCAAGGCCATTCGCAAAGAGAACAAGATTCCCGTGGTGCTTAACGGTGGCAAACTCGTTGAACTGGACAAGGACGGCAAGTACAACGGCAAGTTGCTCGCCGGCGAGAAAGTGGTGCCCGTGGGCCGCGATGGCAAAGCCATCATCACAACCGATCTGACGGTGAACTTCGCCGATGTGCGCAAGTTGGTTTACAACCCCGAGATTTTCGCCATTGAACTGACCTACGACGGCCAGACCAAGATGGCTGTGCTCAAGGACTTGCAATTCCATCCCGTGAACGACAGCATCCTCCACATCGACCTGCTGGAGGTGACCAACGACAAGCCCGTTGTGGTGAATGTGCCTGTGCACGTTCAGGGCCACGCTGCCGGTGTGAAGGCTGGTGGTAAACTCTACCTGAGCATGAAGAAGGTGAAGGTGAAAGCCATCTACACCGAGATTCCTGAGACAGTGATTGTGAACGTGGACAACCTGCAGATTGGTCAAGCCATCAAGGTGCGCGACCTGCACTTCGACAACTTCGAGTTGGTGAGCGCCAAGGACTTGGTGATTACCGGTGTGAAGACCACGCGCGCTGCCGCTGCCGCTGCTACCACCGAGGAGCAAGAGGCTGCCGAGTAATCGTGAGCAATCTCACCCACAACCGCGAATTTCCGCCACACAACACCCAACGCGGAAGTTCGCGGTTTTCTCATCATTACACATCTATTTGTCATGTTTGACTTCCTGAAGAGGCTGTTTGCCCGCAGCAAACAGGCCGAGCCACAACAAAACGAACCCGAACAAATGAAATTTCTTGTCGTAGGACTGGGCAACATCGGTGCCGAATACCAAGGCACCCGACACAACATCGGCTTCACCGTGGTCGATGCGCTCGTGGAACAGGCAGGCGCTTCCTTCGCCAGCCAGCGCTACGGCGCGGTGGCACAAATGCGTGTCAAGAACCAGCAGTTGCTGGTGCTCAAACCGTCCACCTACATGAACCTGAGCGGCGAGGCCGTGCGCTACTGGAGCCAGAAAGAGAAAATCGCACTGGACCACATCATCATCGTGGTCGACGACATCGCTCTGCCCTTCGGCACAATCCGCTTGCGGGGACACGGTGCCGACGGGGGACACAATGGGCTCAAGAGCATCGACCAATTGCTGGGCAGCCAGCACTATGCCCGACTGCGATTTGGCGTGGGCAACGACTTCCCGCGTGGGGCGCAAGTGGACTACGTGCTCTCGCCACCCACTGCCGACGAACTGGCCATCCTGCCCGAGCGGGCACGGGTCGCTTGCGATGCCATCAAGGCCTTTTGCCTGAGCGGCCTGGATTTCGCCATGACCAATTACAACAACAAATGACCGAAGTAAGGATTGACAAGTGGCTCTGGGCCACACGGATTTTCAAAACGCGCACCATTGCCACCGATGCCTGCAAGATGGGTCGCGTGACCATGGGCGGCATGAATGTGAAACCCTCACGCCTGATCAAAGTGGGCGATAAAATATCGGTGAAGAAACCTCCCATCACCTACACCTTCGAGGTGCTGGCCGTGCTGCAAAACCGCGTGGGCGCCAAACTGGTGCCCAACTACCTGCGCAACATCACCTCCCGCGACCAACTGGAGTTACTGGAAATGGTGAAGATTGACGGTTTTGTCAATCGCCAAAAGGGATTGGGACGTCCCACCAAGAAAGATGGCCGCGAAATGAAGGAATTTACCGATGATGCTTTCTTTGGCTTTGACGACACCTTCGACTGGGATGACGATGAGAATCCCTTGTGGACCGCCGAAGACGAAGAAAACCTCAAGTAAGAATCAACTTTGCATCCTTGAAATTTCCGGTACCGCTGAGAGTGGACTGACGCCCATCAAAAACGCAGCCTGTAGACGGTTCCCTCGATGAGCGAGCAGTACACATCGCCGGTGTACTTGTCCACATCAAAACCGTTCACCTCGCTGTTGCCCAACTGATACTGGAATGCAAGTTCACGCGTGGACAGGTCGATGACCGCCAGCACGCCACGCCGCGACCCCATCAACACATAGCCCGAGCGCTCAAGCACGATGCAAGGTGCATGCTCATAGCCCAATTGGGCATCGGCTTTCCACAAGAGTTTATACTGGTTGCCCTCGGTGCTCATTGCCACGAGTTCGCCATCCATGGTCTTGGCATAGGCCGTTTTCCGGTCCACACTCTCTCCCAGGCTCTCGCGCACCTTGTTTTCGTTTTTCTCACGCCAAATCTGGTGTCCGTCGCGACGGTCAAGGGCCGTGGCCACACGGTCGGGTGCCACAATGATCACCTTGTCGTCGGTCACCACCGGCACCACATTGCCCGGGCTGAGCAGGTTTGCTTTCTTGCCGTTGTTCCATTTCCAGCGCAACGTACCGTCATAGCGGTTGAGCACCCTCAGATGGGTGTCCCATGCCCCGAAAATCACATCGGTCCCGTCGACCACCGGGGCGGCCTGACAGTAGTTGTTGATGCTGTCGAAGTGCCAAAGCATGCGTCGCTTGTTGATGTCCCAAGCCTGGAAAGTCTTGTAACCACCCTGATACAACACGTCGGCAAACACCACTCCGTCGGCCACGTAAGGGCCGGCGGCTTGGTACTGATAGACCTGCTTGCCATTCTTCTTGTTGAGCCACACGAGTCGCTTGTCGGCAGTGGGCAGCACCACATATTTCTCGGCCACCGCCGGACGGGAGAACAGCATGGCATCGGTCTTGTACTGCCAGCGCACCTGCCGTGTGGCCTTGTCCACGGCCTTGCAGTAGCCCAGCGAGTTGCCAAAGTAAAAACAATCCTTGTCGATGCCCACACGGGTGAAGATGGAAGCATCGTCGGCAAAAACCTTTTCGATGACAAACCCGTCAGGCACTTTCTTGTCCACCGTGGCCACAGTCCCGTCGTCGTAGTCGAGATTGATTTTGTAGGCATATTTCAGTTCGGGCTCGTGCCCCAGCCGCTTGTCGTAAACGTGTATCCAATTGCGGTGCAAGTCCACATCGAGCAAAGTGTAACCATGATTGTCGCCTCCCATGTCGAGTGCCCGCACCATCAATCCACTGATGCCCTCGGTCTCGTACTGTTTCCATGAGTGGTAGTGGCCGCACTGGTGGGTGATCACGGGGTATTTCTTGAGGACGGCCACATAGTCACGGTAGTTGTCCAAATCTTCGAGAATGGGATAATGATTGATGCTGAGCACGCGCATGCCGGGTTTCACCTCACGGGCAAGCGTCTGGTCAAGCCAGATGAGGTCTTCCTGCTTGATGTGTCCGTCGCCCATCTTCATGAACGGCCCGCAGTTCATGCCCACCACCACCAGATTGCCCACGGTGAAGACAAAGCGGTCGTTGCCCCACAGGTCATTGAACGTCTTGCAAGCGCTCTGGCTCCAATTGTTCTCGTGATTGCCGGGAATCACGTAGAGCGGCTTGGTGATCCCGTCGAGAATGGACTTGACGTTGATGAGTTGTTCGTCGCTGCCCTCGTTGGTCAGGTCACCGGTCATGAGCACCGCGTCGGCATCACCGGCATTGATTTCGGCCACGGCCTCACGCAACTTTCCGTCGTTCACATTCCCCGGCGTCACATGCACATCGCTCAAGATGGCAAACTTTTGCGCCCAGGCAACCACCGACACCCACATCATGAGCACCAGCAAAGTCATTCTAAATAATCGTGCATTCATTTTGAGTCCTGCTTTTGGTTTCACTCACAAAGTTAAGAAAAAAAACAGCAACTTGTAGCAAAAAAACGCTATCTTTGTAGTTGGTAAATTTCCAATGCAACTATGACTGAAATCAATAATGGTATCATCAAAACCGTGCGGGGGTTGGCGGCGAAGAAAAACCGCGACGACGAGGGGCTGTTTGTCGCCGAGGGCACTAAGTGCGTGCGCGACACGTGGGACCACTTCGCCTGCCGATGGATTATCGCCACAAGGGCGTGGTATGAGCAGTGCGGCAATGCCAGCCACTACGACAAGTTGGTGCTGGCCGGCAAGGGACACATGGCCCGCATGTCGCAGTTCACCACACCCAGCGACGTGATTGCCGTGTACGAGAAGCCCACCTACGTAGTCAATCGCGAGCGGGTGCAATCGAGCCTGAACATCGTGCTCGACAACATCCAGGACCCTGGCAATCTGGGCACCATCATCCGCCTGGCCGACTGGTACGGCATCCGCGACATCTTTGCCAGCCCCACCACCGTCGATGTCTACAACCACAAGGTGGTGCAGGCAACCATGGGAGCCATCGCGCGGGTAAAAGTCCACTACATGGACTTGGAGACTCTGTTCGATGAATACCCCGACCTGCCTGTGTGCGGCACGTTCCTCGATGGCACCAACATCTACACCAGCGACCTGCCCAAGCGCGGCTTTGTGGTTTTCGGCAACGAGGGCCAAGGAATCAGTGCCAAGGTGGGTGCCCGTGCCAGCCAGCGGTTGCTCATCCCTTCGGCATCCAGTGCCGGCAGCGAATCGCTCAACGTGGGAGTGGCAGCCGCCATCACCATCAGTGAGTTCAAACGCGCTACGTTCAAATAATTCTTTCGCCCATGGCCAAGCAAGCAAAAACCACATACTTCTGCAAAAACTGCGGAGCCGAGTCGCCCAAGTGGGTGGGACGATGCCCATCGTGCGGGGAG
>CACZNP010000200.1 GCA_902782545.1 uncultured Bacteroidales bacterium | reverse complement strand
GCAAGGTGTGCCTGGCTTTTGTGTGCGTTGCCGAAGGCGCCGTGGTGTCGACTCGCAACATGTGGTTCGACATTTCAGAGAGCGACCCAAACTCCATCGACATCGGCTGCGAGATCGATGAACTGATGGGACTGACACCCGAAATTCAAGTGATGGCAGCAACGCCAAAGGGTTTGGAACTCTACGTGCGTTGGTACTCATTCGAGGGCTCACACTTCGACATCTGGCGCGAAGTGGCCGACCAATTCGTCACCATAGTCGGTAATTACCACTACATCATGGCCTATTGACAACAAAGCGCGGCATCCTGCCAAGGCTCAAAAACCGCGGGTGTCGCAAAACGATGATTTGAATGCAACTCGTATAATTACAGCGTATTGCAAAAAAATGGGCGGTGAATTAATCTTCACCGCCCATTTTTATCATTTCTTTTTCTTGGCGTCCACATCCAGCGGCATGCGCTTGTAGATGCGATAATCAAAGGGTGGAAGCACCATTTCCGGTTCCAAATTGACAATGCCTTCGTTGAGCAAGTCGTCGTTCTTGACAAGTCGCCAGTCTTCGGGCAACTTGACCTTGGACTCGGCATTGCGCACATTCACTATCACCAAAATGGCCTCATCATCCTTGGTGCGGGTGAACATCAGCACATCCTTGTCGGGATAAGCCTTGAGGTCGCCACGACGCAAGGCGGGATGATTGTTATAGATGCCAATCAATCTCTTGTACTCTTGATACATCTCGGGATTTGCACTCCAGTCCACCGGCACATACTTGAAGAAGTTGATGGGATCAGGATAACCAACCTCTTGCGAGCCGTAGATGAGCGGACCACCTTTGAGCATCACTGCTGACACCCATGCGGCCATTGAGCCGCGGTCATTGACGAACTCCTTGACCGGTGTTATTTCGTTCGAGTGGTCATGGTTGGTGGTGAAGCGCAACTTCATCTTACCCTCGGGTATGCTGTCATACTCCTGTTTGCTGGAACGGAACAGTTCGCTGGCGGCAGCGTCCTTAGTAAACACTTTCACCAAGTCGTTTTTGAAATCCCATGCATAGTTCATGTCAAACCCGGCCTTGAAATTGTCAGGGCGATTGCCTTCGGCCAACATGAGTATCTTGCGTGGCTTGGCGGCCTCACGCAATTGTCCGATGGCATCTTTCCAAAAGTCGACAGGAACCCAGTCGGCAACATCACAACGGAATCCGTCAAGCCCCATGTCCACAATCCAGAACTTCATGGCATCGACCATGGCGGCACGCATGTCTTTGTTGTCATAGTTCAAGTCAGCCACATCGGTCCAGTCGGTGCCCGGAGGGAAAATGATATTTCCGGCCGAGTCCTGAGTGTACCAGTCCTTGTGGCCCTGTTCCTTGAGCCACAAAGCATCCCACGCTGTGTGGTTGCCCACCCAGTCGAGTATCACTGCCATGCCACGCTCATGAGCCGACTTGGTCAGTTGCTTGAAGTCTTCTTTTGTTCCGAATTCGGGAGCCACCTCCTTGTAATTCTTGATAGAATAAGGAGAGTTCTTGGTTTTCTCTTCACCGATGGGATAGATGGGCATGATCCAAATCACATTTACACCCAAGTCCTTGATGGAATCAAGACGAGCCGTGACGGCATTCAGCGAATGGTCGGGCGCAAACACGCGGGGATTCACTTGATACATCACCACCTCGGGAACATCGGGCAATTGATAATTGGTCTTGTCCTTGTTAGGATCGCATGCGGTGAACAACAAAAACCCCACCGCAAGGGTCAGTAACAATTTCTTCATGAGCATATCAGTTTTAATAGGTGTGAATGGTTATCTGTCACAAAGATAAACATTATTACTTGATATTACAAACCCCATGGCTGAATTAATCTACATTTGTGGGATTGCAAAAAGGCAGACAACCAAAACAAAACGTCATGATGGACTTGAAGTGGTTGACTGCCTCATGGTGCAGGCATTTGCGCAAAATGCTGGGAGAGACGGCTCATCGCCACCTCGCCCAGCAACATCTCATTTCGGGATAACAATTCGTTGGTTACGGCTCCATTGACTGGTTGTGACGGATCACATATTCCACAAACTCTCGCACTGCACCCTTGCCACCATTGAGCGAACTGACGAAGTGCGCCAGTTCTTTGACCTCAGGACACGCATCCGCGGGACAACCCACAAGGCCGCTCTCGCGCATACACACAATGTCGAGAATGTCGTCACCGATATAGGCAACGTTCTCCTTCTTGCAGTGATACTTCTGCATCAACTCATGGAGCGTGTCGAGTTTGTCATGCTTGCCCTGATGGAGTTCGGTGATGTGAAGTTCGCGGGCGCGGTTGGCCACAATCTGTGAAGTGCGGCCAGTGATAATGGCTGGCACAATGCCTTGAGCCGGCAACATCTCGTTGATGCCGTAGCCATCCTTGATGTTGAACGACTTGAACAGTTCGCCGTCGGGGCCCATGTTGATGCAACCGTCGGTAAGCGTACCGTCAACGTCCATGACAAACAGTTTAATCATATCCCTCATGATCTTAGCCTCCGCACTTTAATGATGGTGAATGGTCATATGTTTTCCGTTTGCATTTTGGAGACAAATGCAAGTTCGACTTGTTGTGTGTTGAGTGTTTCGCCAGGCCACAAAAGGACTGTGGAGCCTGGCTTCACCTCGATGCCATCGCAGTTCAGCACTCCTCGCACAAGCGTGAAACACTCAAGCGTACCGCTTTCGTTGGTATAGGCCTCCGCATCATTGATAAGTTTGGTGCTGTAGGTCTTCTCCTGGATTTCTTGTCCGTCATAGTGTTTCACCTGTGACTTCAGGTGGATATCGAGGGCTTTTGTGGCCTTCTCGATATGCAACTCGCGCTTGTTTCCTTGCGCGTCGGTGCGGTCGTAGTCATAGAACCGGTAAGTGAAATCAGCACCCTCTTCAATCTCAAACACAAGGCTCCCAGCCGTGATGGCATGGAGTGTGCCTGGCTCAACGAAGACATAGTCCCCGACCTTGACCGGAAGGGTGTCGGCCATCGCCATGAACTGCCCTTGGGAAATCATCTGGGACTCCTGGGCGACATCGCGACAAGTGCAGCCGTTGATAATGGATCCCGAGGTAGGAGCATCAATAAAATACCACGATTCGCGCTTACCGCGGGCGCGATGCTCCAGCGCACTGGCCGCAGCGTCATTGGGATGTACCTGAATGCTCAGGTTCTCCTGGGCCTCGGTCAACGCCAATGTCAATGGGAAATAGTCGTAGTGCGACATGCCAAACTCTTCCTTGAAGAGCGGGAACACCTCATTCAGTGTCTTGCCACGCCACTCGCCATTGAGAATCTCATTCGATACTCCCTCGCGGCAATACAGTGAGTAGAGGTGGCCAATATTCTCCCCCTCCACTCCCGCCAAACGGCTGATTTTTGGACCACCCCAGATGGTGGTGTGGACAATCCGATTGAATACTAACATCGGTCAGCGAAGTTTAGGATTGCTCGAGAACAATGGCACGGATTTTCATCACCTGGTCCAACAAAGATTCCAGGTTCTCAAGCGGCAACATACAACTGCCATCGCACAAAGCAGTGGCAGGGTTGTTGTGCACCTCCATAAACAAGCCCGAAAGGACACCCGTCGCCACGGCAGCCTTGGCCAAATAGGGCACGTACTCGCTCTTGCCGCTATTGTTCAGGTTGGCTCCACCACCACTGATCTGCACACTGTGCGTGGCATCAAAAATCACAGGATAACCCAACTGCGACAATCTGACCAATCCAGCCATATCAACCACCAAGTTGTTGTATCCAAAGCAGTTGCCTCGCTCGCAAAGCATAAAGTTGCGGCAACCGAAGTATTCCATCTTGCTCACCACATTGGCCATCTCCTCCGAACTGCAGAACTGTCCCTTCTTGATGTTGACCATTTTGCCAGTCATTGCGGCAGCGTGCAGCAAATCGGTTTGGCGGCAGAGGAATGCAGGAATCTGTAAGATGTCGGCAACCTCCGACACTGGGCCGGCGTGCACCGATTCATGGATGTCGGTGACTATCTTCACGCCCACCTTGTTCTTAGCATCTTCAAGGATACGCAGTCCCTCTTCCAAACCAGGGCCACGGTAGTTAGTGGCCTTAGTGCGGTTCGCTTTGTCCCACGATGCTTTGAAATAGAAATCCAGATCAAACTTTTGCGCAATTTTGTGCAATGCCTCGGCCAGGTATAGCACATTGTCCTCCGACTCAATCACACACGGGCCGGCAAGCAACTTGAATTTCGGAGCAGTCATTATATCTTTCACTATCGTTTTTTTCTCTGCTATATGTATAAAACAACTATGCCAAAATACCCTATCTTTCAACTACTTACGCATCAAAAAAGCAGGTAAATGGCCACATTACCCACAAAATTAGAATTTTTTTTTCACATATAGCCACATTTAACAAAAATTGTGCATGCCAAAAGCAATGTTTGTTCTACTTCATTGCAATGACTCCCCACCTAACAAATTGAGCAATAAAAAAATCACAAAATCAAGGACATGTGCCACTTTTTCATTCTGAATCATTGAAAAATAATCATCCATCAGGTAATGAAAAAAAATCCCTGAAGCAATTCATGCTCCAGGGATTGCAAGCTGTTTTGAAAGGGTTGTTACCCGGCAAAAGGCCGGATTTTAGTTTTGCTCATAGTACAGCGTGCGTGAGGGTTGGTCGCACACTTCCTCCGGGCCAAAATACTGGATGGGGCCGGGATAGGAATAGCATGTGTTCAATGCCCACTCCTCACGGTGAGAGGCAAACACCTTGAAAGGCTTGCCGTTGAGGTCCACCAGGGCCTTCTTGATCACTGGCTTGTTCTTGCCGTTGCGGTGCTCCATGTTCATCATCATGGTGATGGGAATACCTCCGGCAACCCACTGGGCCGATGGCTTGGTCAGATTGCGCACCGACGACATGTAGCCCGTAGCGCCGCAATTGATAAGTTGGGCAGCATTATAACCCAGGGCATAGCAATAATCGGCATCAAAATTCGACGGGTCGGCACAGCGTCCCTCGTAGCCAAAGAAATGGTGCAATGCGGCAAATTTGCCCACATACTTGCCTTCTTTCTTCATCTGGGCCAAGCGCTTGCCAAGCATCTCGCTGAGCAGTTTCTCGGTCTCAATGAGCGACACCTGCACATTGCCGTGAGGGTCGCGGTCAAGCGTCAGTTGGCGCGCCACGCCCATAGGCAGGCTGGCAAAGGTGGCTGCGTTGACTTCGTTAAGATGCGAAAGTACAAATTCACGTTGTTCTGCTGCCGACAAAGAAGCGAACTGCGGATTGGCGGCAAGCATGTCGTTGAGTTCGGCTATCAAGGCCTTCATGGTTGGAATAAACTCAATGAGGCCCTCGGGAATGAGAACGGTGCCAAAGTTGTCACCTTTTGCGGCGCGGGCGGCTACCACCTGAGCCAATTCGTCAACGATATCGTTCAAGTTCATGTTCTTGGCTTCCACTTCCTCGCTGATGATGCACCAGTTGGGCTGAGTTTGCAAAGCACACTCCAGAGCGATGTGCGAGGCCGAGCGGCCCATCAATTTGATGAAATGCCAATACTTCTTGGCCGAGTTGCAATCACGCTCAATGTTTCCAATCACTTCGCCATAAACTTTTGTGGCGGTGTCAAAACCGAAAGAAGTCTCAATCAACTCGTTCTTCAAGTCACCATCAATTGTCTTGGGGCAACCAATCACCTGTACAGGCACGTTCTTGGCCT
Source organism: uncultured Bacteroidales bacterium (assembly GCA_902782545.1). Taxonomy (GTDB): domain Bacteria; phylum Bacteroidota; class Bacteroidia; order Bacteroidales; family Muribaculaceae; genus Sodaliphilus. The sequence goes on along the minus strand of CACZNP010000200.1, from coordinate 826 downwards.
TGTAATACTCAGCCAACACGGCAGCATTGGTGTTGGAGTCATCGCCACCAATGATGACCACGGCGCGAATGCCTAACTGCTGGATAATCTCAAGACCTTTCTCAAACTGCTCGGGCTTCTCAAGTTTGGTGCGGCCCGACCCGATAATGTCGAAACCGCCCGTGTTACGGTAATCATCAATGATATCGGCGGTAAGTTCCATGTAGTTGTGGTCTACCAAACCACCAGGACCCATGAGGAATCCATACAGACGGTTGTCCTTGTTGATGGCCTTGAGGCCATCGAACAGTCCGCTGATGACGTTGTGGCCGCCAGGAGCCTGTCCACCCGAGAGAATCACACCCACATTGAATGCGCAGGCGGCCTCGGCAGGAGCACTATCGGCCTTTTCAAAGGTCAACTGGGGCAACCCATAAGTGTTGGGAAACAATTTCTGGATTTCTTCTTGGTCACCCACCGATTGTGTGGGCTCGCCCTTCACAGCCTTCACAGCGCCCCACAATGCAGCGGGCAACTTGGGCTGGTAAGCGGCACGTTTTTGCTGAAGTACACTCTTTTTTGCCATTTTATTATAATTTTCTAAGTAAAATAATCCCTATTTTCACTGCAAATTTACTGCAAAATAATTAATTCTCCACAAAAAGTTAGTTTTTTTTATTAAACACTTGCCATTTATTTCATATTGGCACTTCATTCACATTTTTTTACTATCTTTGCAACAATCACATGATCAAATTGCTTTTTAACATGATACTGTTGGAATCTTTTCAGCCAGAACTCACCACTTGGCAGTTCTATGCAATGGAAATCACGCTATTGGCGGTGG
>CACZNP010000199.1 GCA_902782545.1 uncultured Bacteroidales bacterium | reverse complement strand
CCTTTAGTCTTTGAAGAATCCCTTGGCGTTTTCCTTCAGTATCCGTTCTTTGTCTTCTTGGGATAATTCTTTACTCGACATGCAGGGCATCACACTCTCGAGATACCTCTCGCGGCTGACATTATACTTGGTAAACATGCGCTTGGTGCCTGCGCTGGTTTTCTCGAACCTCAAGTCATTGTCGATGTTGAGCGAGCGGGCCACCTTCTCCACGTCGTGGTCGGCACCAATGTAGGCAAACAGCCATCCTTCGCTCTTGTAGGCCTCGATGAGGCTGCTGATGGCGCTGTGTGAGTACTCTCGTGAGGCGTTCTCGTATCCGTCGGTGATGATGGTGACGCTGGCCATTACGTTTTCCTCGCTCTGCATGATGCGGTGTGCCTCGGTGATGGTGTAGCCAATGGCATCGTAGAGTGGTGTCATGCAGCAGGGGCGATAGTCGCGTCTCGTCATTGGCTCCACCTTGAGGATGGGCACCATGCGATAAATCACTCGCATCTCACATCCACAGAAAGCCACGAGCGAGAGGTCGTTGTCCTGCTCGGGATTTTTTTCTTGCGCCATTTTGATGCTGGCGATGGTTTCGTTCACACCGTCGATGGCTTGACGTGCGATGCTGCCCATTGAGCCACTCTTGTCCAGGATGATGATGTTGTGGATTTTGGTTTTCTTTTTAGTTTCCATTTTTTTGATTTTTTTAAATTGAACATAATTGTTTGCGATTCACACCGCAAAATTAATGTCAAAAATCCACGACCTCGGTTTTCTGCAACCTTGCAGTTTTGTATGTTGTTGTGAGAAAGCGAGATATAACTTTTCTCCAAACACTGTGAAGCCATAAAGAAATTGCCGAATCATGCAGAAAAACACGATTCGGTGGAGAGTGTTCCAGGAAAGGGGCCGATTAAAAACCGATAATAAACCCAATAACCAAGTAGACCGCAAAGAAAACGGCTGTGATGGCTGCCGAGCGCCACGCACATCCCCAGGCATCGATGCCGTTGAGTGAGCCGTTCTTTTGGGTTTTCTTTTTCTTTTTTTTCTTCTTGGCACTCTTGGGTGGTGCTGGCTTTTGGGCGGCTTGTTGGCTGGCCGCCCAAGGGTCTTTGGTTTGTGCCCGCTCCACCAGTCGGTTGATGTCACTCATAGTGTATGGCTGCTTGCTTGGTGACCTGCCACTGCCCCTGTTCGCGAACAGCCTCTCCGTCGCGGTCGGTGACGATGCGCGAGAAGCCGCTTGAGAGTTGGATGTTGTTGCCGATGCATGCTCGTGTGAGATTCTCGGTGGGCATCATCAGCGCAAAGCGGTGCACGTCGCGGTTGTCCATCACCTTGAAAGTGCCGCGCTGCCCGTCGGTGGTAGTGAGCACGTAGATGGTGTTTCCCAACTCAAAGGTTTCGCTGGCCCGTGTGAACCGCCCGTTCTCATCGGTACGTGCCAAATACAGGGTTTGTGGCCCCGCAGGCTTGGCGGGCGACGGTGCATTGGCTGGTGGTGTGGCCGTCACCGTCACGGGTTGGATGTCCGTCTGCCGTTTCTCATTCAGTGCCGTGTTTTTCAACGCTTTGAACTGTTCGTTGGTAACCCGGGCCAACTTTTCCAGGTTGCGTGTCGTGGTGTCGGCATGGTCGGCCACAGTGTGTTGCAGGTTGGTGAGTTCACGTCGGTTGATCAGCGCCAGGGCCAGTGCCCCGGCAGCCAACACGAGCAACACCAGGTCAAGAATCCAGTGGAAGTCCAGTCCCCGCCGTGGCGGTTCGCTGGGAGGCAAGGGTTGTTGTGGCGCTTCGGTCACCACAGGCTGTATGGTTGCCTGCAGATTCTGTGAGTCGGGCATGGCGAGGGTCGCCGGTTGCTCCTCGATGACATTCTGGCTGTCGATGGGTTGCGTGGGTGTTTGTGCCACGAGATTGCCTGTGGCCATCACCAACATCGCCCCCAAGGTCAAGAGATATTTTTTCATCAGCAGTTCGTTTTAATCAATTATTGTCAAATCACAGGGACTACATTCTGTTGCCCATGGCCTCAAACGACAGGTTCTTGAGCAGGTTGTGACGGATGGTGCCAATGATGGGGTAGAAGAAAGGCACATCCTCGATCACATCGTTGCCCTCGTAGCGTCCTTGCAGGAAACTCACAATGCCCGCACTGAGGAAATTGGCGATGCCGTCGTTAACCACCTCAGCAAAAATGCGGAACACGTTGTTGTCGATGCCGAACTCATCGCGTGTCACCTTGTCGCACAACTCTATGAAGAAGTCATTGAACTGCCGTACCCGCTGGATGATCTGTTCGCGTGTGTCGAGGCGGTTCACTGTGTCGAAGGTGAGGTTCTCGTTGCCAATCATGGAATAGCAGTATTTGAGCGCGTTCACGTTGCGCGCCGTGTAAAGTGCCGTGTCGGCCT
>CACZNP010000198.1 GCA_902782545.1 uncultured Bacteroidales bacterium | reverse complement strand
GACCACATCGGGCTTGCGCTTGCAGGCGCCCTCAATGGCCTTGCAGATGGAGCCGCAATCCACCAGAATCACCTCCTGGTCGGTGGGGCACACCCAGTCGGGGTTGGTGGCGATGTAAGGAATCTCGGGCTTTGATGCCCACCAGGTGGCCCTGCAAAGTCGCTTGTACTCCAGGGTGGTGTCAAATGCCACCACCACGATATCGGGCCGGTCGGCGGGATCGTCGGCTGTGAGTTCAAAACCAGCCTTGACAAACTCTTCTTGCATGCTCGGAGTGCCAAGAGTGAAAAGGCGTTTGGCCTCGGGATAGTGCAAGCGGATGTAGTCGATGGTGGCCAGCGACGAGGTGTACATCTGGTCATCAGTGGCATGGATGCCCAGCCGTTCCAGTTTCAGCAAGTAATCCTTGTGGCTCCGAGTGGGGTTGTTGGTAAGGAACGAATAAGTGATTCCCAGTCTCGTGAGTGTGTCAAGGAAATGGTGCGTGTAAGGGAACAGCGTGGACCCCATGTAAATGGTTCCGTCCATGTCGAGCGCCACGTGCTTGATGCGTGCGCAGGCCTCGAGCAACTGCTGCTCGCTCATGGGCGACATGTATTTATCAAATTTTTCCATTTTAATGAAATCTCAACGTTGGTTGATGTGTGGAAGAATATTTGATTAATTAATCTTCATCGTAGTTGATGGAGTTGGCACGAGCATAGCCGTCGCGAGGTGCCTTCCACATCGAGATGAGAACAAACATGCCAATGATGGCCACGATGATAATGGCCTCGAACACTGCCGTCCAGCCAAAGTAGTCGGCCACATAACCCACGAGCAATCCAGCCAAACCCGAGCCCAGATAGCCGAGGATGCCGGCGATGCCGTTGGCACGTGCGCTGGCTTCCTTGGTGGCCTGGTTACCCAGTTCAATTCCGATAAGGGCCTGCGGGCCATAGATGAAGAAACCGGCACCCACCAGCACCAGCGCTGTGATGGTAATACCAGCCGTTTCGGGCAGGAAACGGAAAATGGTCATAAACAGGGCTGCTCCAGCCATGCACACCACGCACATGCGGTGGCCTTTTCCCTTGAACAGGTGGTCGGTGGCCCATCCGGCAAACAGCGTTCCCACGATACCAGCAATCTCGAATGCGGCAGTGGTCCAAGTAGCGCTCTTGATGTCGAGTCCGCGTGCCTCGGTCAGGAACTTGGGTCCCCAGTCGAGCACACCCATGCGCACCACATAGACAAACAAGTTGGCAATGCAGAAGGTCCACACCCAACGGTTGCGCCACACCATCACTTTCTCGAATTTGCGGCGGTTCTTGGCGCTCATGTTGTCCTTGAGGCCTCCCAGACCGGTGTCGGGCAAGTCGGGCAGTCCGGCGTCCTTCGGTTCATCGCGCAGACCGACGAAGATAAAGATGGCACCTGCCACAGCCAGGCAAGCAGGCACAAAGAAGCACCACTTCCATGCACCCACATGCTGTGCGTAGACAAGTGCTTGCGATGTGGCGTCGGCCACCTTGTTGTTGGTCAGGTTTTCAGTGATTCGTGCCACCACATCGGCATTGGCACTCATGTCGGTGCCCAGGGAGCCCATGAGGTATCCGCACACCACCACGGCCAGTGCAGCGCCAATCGAGTGCGATGTGTTCCAAATCGACATTTTGGTTGCCAACTCGCTGGGATGAATCCAGTGAGGTAAGATACGCGCGCAGGGAGGATAGCCCATACCCTGGAAATACTGGTTCAGGATAATGGTCACACCCATTACCAGAATCAGGATGCTGATGAAATCGGGACCTTGGTCAACACCCGTGATGAGCGAACTGAGGTTGGCTCCGAAGCCAAACGTGAAGTTGGCCAACGCGCACAGCAACAGACCCACTGCCATGACGATGCGGCCCTTGACCTTGTCAACGAGATATCCGTTGGCAAAGCGCGAGAAGCCATAGGTTATCGACCCGAAGAAGATAATCCAGCCAAAACTCTTGTTGGTGATTCCGTACTCGGCCGTCATGCCCGGCATGGCCACCGAAAAGTTCTTCCGCACGAAGTAGAAGATGGCATACCCAATCATGGTGACGAGGATAGTCTTCATCTGCCATGAGAGGAATCTTTTTCTTTGCTCACCCAGTGAGCTGTAAACATCTTGCTTTGTCATATGATTTATGGATTATAACTGTCGTTTATTTCCTGTTCTTGACCAGATATTGCTCCTCCTTGTAGGTGAGCGCCATGAACACGATGGCCAGCACGCAGGCACCCATCAGCAGGTAGAAGGTCCATTCCCAGCCAGCGTTCTCGGCCACATAGCCAATCACGATGTTGGCCAGGACGGCCGTGCCCAGCACATAGCCCATGAAACCCGTTAGACCGGCGGCCGTGCCGGCAGCGTTCTTCGGAGCCAGGTCAAGTGCCTGCACACCAATGAGCATCACCGGGCCGTAAATCAGGAAGCCGATGGCAATCAGGCAGCCAATGACAATGCTCAGGTTGTCCAAATTCATCATGTAGACCCAGATGGCCACAATCAACAGCGCCATGAACAAGATGGTGGGCAGGGCGCGACGTCCCTGAAACACCTTGTCGCTGAGCCATCCGCAAAAGATGGTGCCCGGGATGGCGGCAATCTCATAGGCGAAATATGCCCAGCCTGCATCCTTCAGATTCACCCCTTTCTCGGTGAGGATAGTGGGAGCCCAGTCAAGGCATCCGTAGCGCACCATGTAGACGAAAGCGTTGGCCAGGGCGATGTACCACAAGAAGCGGTTCGAGAGCACAATCTTGAAAATTTCCTTGGTGGAAAGCACCTGTTCGGCTTTCTCGCTATAGTTTTTCGCTGCCACGCCACTCCATTTCTCGATGGCGGGCAGTCCGCACGACTGCGGGGTGTCGCGAATCATCAAATAGGCAATCACGGCAACCAGTATAGCCACTGCGGCAGGGAAGGCATAAGTGCCGATGAGGAAGTACATCTTCTCATTGGCGCCATAGAACCATGAGCCGAACCAGATGGCGCCATAGGCAGCCATGGGCCCCACCAATGCACCGCCCACGTTATGGGCGCAGTTCCAGAACGACATCCACGTGCCGCGCTCCTTGATGGAGAACCAGTGCGTCATCACACGTCCGCACGGAGGCCACCCCATGCCATTGAACCAGCCCACCAGGAAGTTGAGCGCTGCCATCACCACGATGGCCAAAGTCTTGTGCTCGGCGCCAATCCACTGGATGGGCACAATCATGAACAACATCGACAATGCCGCGCAAATCAGGCCCAAAGGCAGGAATCGGCGCGCATTGCTGCGATCGCTGATGCTGGCCATCAAGAATTTCGAGAAGCCATATGCAATGGCGTTCATCGACAGCACAACACCCAGTTCACCCTTTTCGAAGCCGAATGGGGCAAGGGCCGGAATGGCCATCGAGAAGTTTTTACGCACGATATAAAATCCGGCGTATCCAATGAAAATGCCGATAAACACCTGCCAGCGCAGTCGTTTGTACCTTGCGTCGGCCTCGGCACCCGTTTGTTCGGGCTTGTATGCCGGTGGAGTTAAAAATGCCATGATAAATTCTGTTTTATGCTAATTTATTTGTTTTGTTTCTATGTTTGTTCTTTCTTAAGCATCCGTTTGAGGGAAACTGTGTCATGCGATTGTTTACAAGCCATTCAATTTTTTGGTTTCTTCCACATCGATGGCATCGGCAAGCACACTGATGGGATTCTCCACAGGAACGCCCGTCGACATTTCGATTTGCCACTTGCACGTTTCGCAGTCGGTCACCACGGCTTCCACATTTGACTCACGGATGGCATCGAACAAACCTTCGCCGATGGCTTGTGAGGTGGGATAGTTCTCTTTCTTGAAACCATAGGTGCCCGCAATGCCGCAGCACTGGCTTTCCAGAACCTGAAGTTCCAGGCCCGGAATGAGTCGCAGCAACTCAATGCTGTAGATGGCCCAACCCATGCGCTGCATGTGGCAGGCTGTGTGGTAGGCCATGCGCCGCTTGTAGTCGGGGCGGAATGCCAGTTTCACGCTTCCCTCATCAATGAGACGGTAGATGAAACGGGTGGCAAGTGTCAGGTGGTCGCGCACGTCTTCGTTGGCGATGTCCAGCAAGTGGGCATATTCGTCGCGCATGGTGAACGTGCATGTGCTGCTGGTGGTGAGCACATCCTCACCGGCGGCGATGGCTCGACGCATCGATGCCATGTTGGCCTCTCCCTGTCGCTTGGCCTGTTTGTACAGCCCATTGCTCATCAATGCCACGCCACAGCACTTCTCCTTGTCGAGCAGGTGCACACCGTAACCGATGGCATTCATCACTTTGACTAAGTCTTGGCCCAGTTTGGGGAAGTTGTAGTTCACATAGCATCCGTGGAAATAACTCACATGCCGGTTGAAAGCCTCTTGCCGTTGTGCCGCCTCTTTTTTGAACCAAGTCTCAAATTTGGTCGATGAATAGGCAGGGAAGGTGCGGTGTTTGTCGATGGCCAGCGTGGCATCCATCACCAGTTTCACGGGTTTCATTCCCAGAGTGAAATTGGTGATGGGCGCCAGCACGGTTGCCATTTTACCCACAAAGTCGGTGTTGGCCAGCATCACATCGCGCAACTTGGGCCGATGTGTGTTGTGCTTCATGCGTGCCTGTTGGATGATGTCGCCAATCCGAACTCCACTGGGGCAAGCCACCTCACACCGCTTGCAGTTCAAGCACAATTTGAGTGCTTCTTGATAAAACTCAGGGTCTTTCATGCGGTAGCGCTCACCATCGGGACCCGCTTGCTTGGGCCCCGGATAGGCGGTGGTGACTGCCGACACGGGACAATACACAGTGCAAATTGAGCATTTGAGGCACTGCTCAAAGTTGTTTTCACTTGTATTGATTAGTTGCATTTCTTCTGCCATAACCCTCTTAAAAAATCATAAATCAAATCTTATCGTGTATTCTTGTCATTCTTGTGGATGAACGTCACTTGCCCAAAATGCTGTGGGCTACCGCCAGGCCAGTGAGGGCCGACACTCCCGTTCCGTCGTGATTCTTCACGGCATCGTGGCCGCTCAGGATGGCACCCACTGCATAAAGGTTGGTAATGGGCTTACCTTGCTTTTTGGCATGGAACTGGCTGTCGGTTGACACCCCATAGGTCATGTAGGGTTG
>CACZNP010000197.1 GCA_902782545.1 uncultured Bacteroidales bacterium | reverse complement strand
TGGCAGGAACCGAGCGTGGCATCACTGAGCCCACTCCCACCTTCTCGGCTTGCTTCGGACAGGCTTTCCTTGAGTTGCATCCCACCAAGTATGCCGAGGAACTGGTCAAGCGCATGGAGAAGAGCGGTGCCAAGGCTTATCTGGTCAACACCGGCTGGAACGGAACGGGCAAGCGCATCTCGATTCGCGACACTCGCGGCATCATCGATGCCATCCTCAACCACTCTATCGACAACGCACCCACCAAGAAGATCCCGTTCTTCAACTTCGTGGTGCCCACCCAACTCGAAGGTGTGGATCCCGGCATCCTCGACCCGCGCGACACCTATGCCGACCCCGCACAATGGGAAGAGAAAGCCCGCGACCTGGCTGGACGTTTCATCAAGAACTTCGCCAAGTACGAGGACAACGAGGCCGGAAAGGCTCTGGTGGCCGCCGGTCCCCAACTCTAATGGAATAACATTGTAAACTATAACAAAAGGGCCGCACATTCTCGGTGCGGTCCTTTTACTTTTGTGCCTGTATCAGTAACTGTGGACGCTCAGCCCTTGGGCCGACGGCAGGTAATTGATGCCCCACCACATATTGCAGCAGCAGACCGGTGATGACCAGTCCGCCGCCCGCGATGAACCCATCGGTGAGTTTCCAAGGTTTTTTCCACATGGTGTTCACAAATGCCTGAAAGGGCTTAATCGTCCCCTGACGTGAACAACCTGGACTGAAGCACGCGGTCGACAGGAGCGGGAGCCGCCCAGTCGACAGGGGGTGCGATGCGCTGCTGCCAATGTGACTTGAGGTCGCTCCAGCGGCAATAGGGGGCGGTGTCATGCCCAACGGGCAATGTGGCCTCATGCTCATTGAACAGGACCTTGACCAGCACATCGTCGGGATTCACGGCTGTGGTGCCCACAGGGCGATAGAACACGACCTGAATGTTACAGGCCTTGGGAATGATGTTGTAATCCTGCCAATGCAGGTGCAGACTGTCAAGGTCCTCACACGAGTAGTTCACGCTATCCAGTTCCATCAAGCAAGCCAAAGGCAACACACAGGTCTCATGCCCAAACCGCAACGAGGCGCCCTGCTCTCCACTGGCGATGGCCTCGTCGGCTTTGGCAATCATGTCGCGCATCAGGGCACGCTCGATGTAGGGCATGCGGTTGCCATTGAGGGGTGCATTGGCCCAGTGACAATACCAATAGATGTTCTTCAACCGCCACAATTCAAACAACTCGTCGGTAGTGAAAAACTGGTACAGTGTCACATCGTCGAACTCATGGTGCCCCTGCAGTGAGCCTGCCACATCAAAAACATCGCGCATCAGGAACTGGCATTGCAATTCGTGAGCCGCCCAATCGGGATCGGTGACCAGTTGCGCCACAAACCGCTCGGGATGCACACACCGGCGATAGAGGCTGTCGGTGACCTTGGCCACCTCGGTGCGGATGTGGTTGGCAAGTGTGTCTTCACCATAGCCCCAACCCATGTAGGGCATATCGTGGTAACTGGCGTCGGTGGTGATGCGAAGGGCCGGATTGAGGGTTCGCAGCGTCATGGTCTCGTTCTGCATCGACAGGATGCAGCGAATCACCACCGTGGAGCGGGCATCAATCCGGGCATCGCCAGCAAACACCGACGGGAAATTCCGGTACATGCGCTCGGCGATTTGCTGATGTTGCTCAGCGCCCAAATCGCTCAAGTCGCCATCACGTTTCTCACTGGCTTCCAGCACACGGCGCAACACTTTGAGCAGCCTCTCGCCCTGTAGGGTGAGCATGTGTTCGCTCTGCGCTTTCTCCAACTGACGCACAGGCCTCGAATACGTGTTGGCATGGGTCAGCCAGCGGCTGCCGTGACGGCCATAGTGGTCAATGTAAAACGCTTCGTAGCCGGCAGGAGCGGGTGTCAACTGCGGCAATGTCTTGTCGGCTGGATAGGGATAGGCATAGTGGTTGCTGGCACTGCGGTCGGGGTTGGTGGCCAATTCGGTTCTCGGGTCGACGGCTTGCAGTGTGAGCACACTGGCTGCCGCCAGCAGGATAAACACATAGATTCGTTTCATTGTATCGCGGCGGGGATATAGGGTTCACGTGAAAGTTTGTTGAGAAAGTAGTCGCGCACATCGCACCAGCGGTAATACGGGCCACTGACCGGAGCAATGGGCAGGGTGGCCTCATGCTCGTTGAGCAGGATTTTCACCAGGATGTCGCTACGGTCGGCATTGCGGTAGTACACCATCTGCACATTGCAAGCCATGGGGAAAATCTTGTATGTGAGCCAGTGGCGGTCGAGGGTCTCAAGGTCGGTAGTGCTGTAGTCGGCACCGTCAAGGCCCATCAGGCACACCAACGGCAGCACCACACTCTCGTGCCCAAACCGCAACGAGGCGCCATGGTCCGGCCGGCAGACGGCGCGGTCGCCATCTTCCACCAAGTTGCGCAGCAGGTGAGACTCCATAAAGTCCACACGGCCACGGGTGAGGGGATTCTCGCCCGACAGGATGTACCACCTGGCATTGTTGTAGCGATAGACGTTGGCGATATCGTCGGCACTGAACAGGTCGTACAGGTCGGTGTTCTCCCACTGATGGTGACTCTGCATGTTTCCCGTCACATCAAAGAGGTCTATCATCAGCCGCTGCCCGTCGATGCTGTCGCGGGCAAACTGTTGGTTGGTAAACAAGCGCTTGAGCATGTGCTTGGGATTCACCCACTTGTCGCGCAAGGGTTTCACGTGCTCCAAGCCGGCTTTGCGCAAATCGGGCACCACGGGGTCGCTGTAGTTCATGTAGTACATCTCGGCCTCGCTGGCATCGGTCGTGATACGCAATTTGGGATTCATGCTCTTGAGCACATCCACCTCGTTCTGCATCGACAGGATGCAGCGAATCACCACCGTGGAGCGGGCATTAATCCGGGCATCGCCAGCAAACACCTCGGGAAAATTCCGGAACATGCGGCGGGCGATACCTTGGTGCTGCTCGGCACCAATGTCGCTCAACTCACCGTCGCGGCCTTGCGCACTGGCGCGCAACTCGCGCAAAATGGTCAGCACTTCCTTGCCGCGGGCTGTGAGCATGCCATTGCGCTCACCGATCTCGAGTTGCTCCACCGGAAAGTTGTAAATCCGTTTGCCTATCAGCCAACGACTGCCGTGACGGCCGTAGTGGTTGATGAAAAACGGCGTGTAACCCTCGGGGGCAGGGGTGAGAGCGGGCAACGGCGCGGCAGGATACGGATAGGCCCAATAGTTGTTGGCGCTCATCCATTTGTTGGCTTTGAAATCCTCTTTAAGTCCAGCCGTGGTGGTCATGGCGACCACAACCAAGGCTACTACAAGAAACGATAATCTTTTCATGAGCGAAAGAATTGAATATTTCTGCTTACAAAAATAGTGATTTTGTTTCAGGTATTTTCATTAACTTTGCAAAAAAAAGAAACGCTTTATGGCTGAATCCAATTTTATCGATTATGTGAAGATTTTGTGCCGGTCGGGAAAAGGGGGAGCCGGATCGGCTCACCTGCACCGCGCCAAGTATGTGCCCAAGGGTGGTCCCGATGGCGGCGACGGCGGGCGTGGAGGACACATCTTCTTGAAAGGTAACCACAACCTGTGGACCCTCATTCATCTCAAGTACACACGGCACATTTTCGCCACCGACGGACAACCGGGGACCGAGAACCAGTCGACGGGCAAGGATGGCGAGGACCGAACCATCGAAGTGCCCTGCGGAACGGCGGTCTACGATGCCGAAACGGGGCAGTTCCTGTGCGACGTGACACAAGACGGACAGGTGGTGCGGCTGCTCAAGGGTGGCCGTGGAGGATGGGGAAACACGCACTTCAAAAGCCCTACCCGGCAAACCCCGCGGTTTGCCCAACCAGGCGAAAAAGGAGTGGAAAAGGCTGTCATCCTCGAACTCAAACTGCTGGCCGACGTGGGATTGGTGGGATTTCCCAATGCCGGCAAGTCCACCTTGCTCAGTGTCATCAGCGCGGCCAAGCCCAAGATTGCCAATTACCCTTTCACCACACTGGAACCCAACCTGGGCATTGTGGGATACCGGGGACAGCAATCGTTTGTCATGGCCGACATACCAGGTATCATCGAAGGGGCCAGCGAGGGACGAGGACTGGGATTGCGCTTCTTGAGGCACATTGAGCGCAATGCCGTGCTGCTGTTCATGATTCCGGCCGACAGCGATGACATCCGCAAAGAGTACGCCGTGCTGTGCCACGAACTGGAGACGTTCAACCCCGACTTGGTGGAAAAACCGCGGGTGCTGGCCATCACCAAGTGCGACATGCTCGACGACGAACTCATGGAGGCCATGCGGGCCGAAGTGCCCGAGGGCATCGAGACAGTGTTCATCTCAAGTGTCGCTCAAAGCGGACTCACCGAACTCAAAGACTTGCTGTGGCGAACCATCAACGACGAGCGCAACCGCATTCCCGAGACGCTCACCCAGCGTGACCTCGACGAGAAGCACCGCGAAAAGGCCGAAGACGACTTCATCTTTGCCGCCGAGCCCGAGGATGACTTGCTCATCGACAGCACAGGAAAGATGGTGAGCAAGGACAGCAAAGAGTGGAACGACGAGTATTGGGCCGAGGACTATATCGACCCCGACGCTGCCTGGCAAGTGGTCAGCGACCCCGATGATGCGTGACCGGCATTCCTCGGTTTCTTATTCCATCACCAGTAATCATCTACAACCTGTCAAAAATGAAAAAATTCATCACCTTCCTTTTGGCCATGCTGGGACTGAACTCGGCGTGCAGCCAGCAATCGTTCAAGAACAGTGGCGTGGAGGATTTCGCACAATTAATCCTCCAGCCCAATGTCATCGTCCTTGACGTGCGCACAGCCGAGGAATTTGCGCAAGGACACCTCGCCGGAGCCGTCAACATCGATGTCAAAAAGGATGACTTCGAACAGTTGGCGCAACAGCAACTGCCCAGTGGAAAAACCATCGCCGTCTACTGCCGAAGCGGACGGCGCTCGGCCAAGGCGGCCGGCCTGCTGGCCAAACTGGGATATGACGCCGTGAACCTCAAGGGGGGCATCCTGGCGTGGCAAGAGCAGCAAATGCCCGTGACTTCGCAACCCACGCACGAGATGGACACTTTCACCACCCCGGGCGGCAAGACGTTGGAGATTCACGCGCTCATGCATGCCTGCATCCGTCTGGTGGCCGATGGCAAAGAGATTGAGATTGACCCGGTGGGCAAACTGGGCGAACGCACCGTCGACTACACCGCAATGCCCAAGGCGGACTACATCCTGGTCACCCACGAACATGCCGACCACTTCGACACCGACGCCATCGGCAAACTGTCGAACGACGGGACGAAATTGTTCACCAACCGACGCTGTGCCGACATGCTGGGATATGGCAATGTGATGGCCAACGGCGACACGGCCAGTGTGGACGGGGTTTTCTCCATCGAGGCTGTCCCAGCCTACAACACCACCCCGGGCCACTTGCAGTTTCATCCAAAAGGACGCGACAACGGTTTTGTGCTGACCTTTGACGGAATGCGCATTTACATTGCCGGCGACACCGAAGACATCCCTGAGATGGCCAACCTGCATGACATCGACATCGCATTCCTTCCGTGCAACCAACCTTACACCATGACCCCCGACCAACTGTTGCGAGCGGCACGCGTGATCAAACCACGGGTGTTGTACCCCTATCACTATGGCAAAACCGATGTGACCCACATCCCGCAACAATTGTCACAGGATGGCATCGAGGTGCGCATACGTCACTTGGAGTGATTGCCGCTTCGACTCAATCGCGGGCCGTCAATCCATGGGCTTGATACTGATGGCGTAACCGCCACCGGCCACCGAGTGCAACTTGAGCACAGTCTTGGAGTTGACTTTCTTCTTGCTGATGACGTAGGCCTGAGGATTGGTGCGGTAATCGGCGTCTTTGGCATCGGCATAGATGGTGGCCTCATACTTGCGGCCCTTGTCCAAGAAATCAAGTTTAATCACCGAGTCGAAATCCTTTGCTCCGGCCACATTGCCCACAAACCAGTTCTCGCTCCCTTTGGCCTTGCGGGCTATCGTCACATATTCCATGGGCTCGGCCTCGAGATAGAGCGAACGGTCCCAGTCCACAGCCACATCCTTGATGAACTGGAAAGCATCCATATAATTCTGGTAGTTCTCGGGCAGGTCGGCGGCCATCTGCAACGGGCTGTACAACGTCACATACAGGGCCAACTGCCCGCAAACGGTCGAAAGCACGTGGTGATGATTGTCGGGCGCAAACTTGCTGATGTCCATCTCAACGATGCCGGGCGTGTAGTCCATGGGGCCACCCTGCAACCGGGTGAACGGCAAGATGGCGGTGTGGCCGGGCTGGGTGCCGGTGAAGGCTTGATACTCGTTGCCACGGGCACTTTCGTTGCCAATCAGGTTGGGCCATGTGCGGCACAAACCGGTGGGACGGGTAGCCTCATGGGCATTGACCATGATTCGGTGCTTGGCGGCCTGCTTGACGGCATAGAGGTAGTGGTTGTTCAGCCACTGGCCATAGTGGTGCTCGCCACGGGGAATGATGTTTCCCACATAGCCACTTTTCACCGAGTTGTAACCGTATTTGTTCATCAGGGTATAGGCGTCTTCCAGGCAACGCTCGTAGTTGCGCACACTGCTCGAGGTCTCGTGGTGCATCATCAGGCGGATGCCTTTGCTGTGGGCATAATCGTTCAGGGCCTGCAGGTCAAAGTCGGGATAAGGCGTCACAAAATCAAACACCTCGTCCTTGGTGTAACCGAACCAGTCCTCCCAACCTATGTTCCAACCTTCGATGAGCAACTGGTCGAACCCATGCTCGGCCGCGAAGTCGATGTAGCGGCGCACGTTGGCGTTGTTGGCGCTGTGCTTGCCGTTGGGACGAATTTTGCTGTAGTCGGTCTGCCCCAACTTCACCGAACGGATGTCGCTGTAAGCCCAGGAACCCTTGCCGGTGATCATCTCCCACCAAATGCCCATGTATTTCACCGGCTTGATCCACGAAGTGTCCTCAATCTTGCAAGGCTCATTCAGATTCAGGATAAGCCGGGAAGCCAACACATCGCGGGCGTCGTCGGTGATCATGATAGTGCGCCACGGCGACTGGCACGGGGTCTGCAGATAGCCCTTCATGCCCTTGGCATCGGGAGTGAGCCACGACTCAAACACCATGTTTTTGTCGTCCAGGTTCAGGCTCATGCACGAGTAGTCCACCAGCGCGGCCTCATGCAGGTTGATGTAGATGCCGTCGTCGGTCTTGAGTTGCAGCGAGGTCTGGACACCGGTTTCGCTGAACTGCTCCTGCGACGCATTGTCGCTGATGGTCCCACGGAACAACTTACGGATCTCGCTCAGTCGCGAACGGGTGTACTCGTACTCTTCGGTATCGTAGTCGCCCGCAATCCACCATGCCGTGTGGTCGCCGGTCATGGCAAACTGGGTGTGCTCCTCCTTGATGACGAAATAGGACAGATTGTTTTGCTCTGGAAACTCATAGCGCAACCCCACCCCGTCGTCATACACGCGGAAGCGCACCACTATGTAGCGATCCAGCGAGCGCTGGTCAAGCCTCACGGCCATCTCATTGTAGTGGTTGCGGATGAGGTTTTCCTCGCCCCACACGGGTGCCCAAGTCTCATCGAAGGAGGAACGTTCGGTCTTGCCCAGGGTGAAACCGTTAAACAGGGACGAGGCATCGGGGCGATTGGCCGACACCGCCGAAATGTCGTAAAAGTCGCGGTGGGCATTGTCGCCCTGCAATTCCAGCCCCAAGCGGCTGTCCTTGATCACCTCTTTTCCCTTGAACGACACATTGTAGACAGGCACTCCACCTGCTTTCACATCAAAGTTCACGGTGATGAGGCCGCTCGGCGAGGTCACTGTCTCGGTGGCAGCACTGTTCACAGGCAGCAAGCCGGCAGCCAGCACGGCCAGCAGGCTCAGTTTCATTGTCTTTTTCATGTTATGCGTCGGTTTTAAATGATTATTCAGGTAATAGCGAGTGCTAAATTACTAAAATATCTCCATTCTCTGGCGAGACGACGGGCATTTTTTTGTTTTTTTCTCTATTTTGACTCTTCTTAATCTTGGTTCGTGGGAAAACAATTGTCCATTATCAATTAATTTGCTATCTTTGCCGGCGAATTACTAATTACGGTGGAAAAATTTGGCTGCTTGCAACCACTTGAAAAAATGCTAAAATCTGCAATTACCCTAATAATTTCAGGCCACTTTAGCGTTCATTTCCACCATATAAAAATTATATGGTATAGATGAACTACTTGTTTACATCCGAGAGCGTCTCCGAAGGTCACCCCGACAAGGTGGCTGACCAAATCAGTGACGCCATTTTAGACCAGTTTCTTGCCTACGACCCTCAGTCGAAGGTGGCATGCGAGACTCTGGTGACCACCGGCCAGGTGATTGTGGCCGGAGAAGTGAAAAGCGAAGCCTATGTGGACCTTCAGTCCACGGCTCGCGAAGTGATCAACCGCATTGGCTACAACCGTTCGGAACTCATGTTCGACGGAGCATCGTGTGGCGTGCTCAGTGCATTGCACGAGCAATCCCCCGACATCAACCGGGGCGTGGAGCGCGACAAAGCCGAGGAGCAAGGGGCTGGCGACCAGGGGATGATGTTTGGTTACGCATGTAACGAAACCCCCAACTTCATGCCGCTCACTGCCGACTTGGCACACATGATTTTGCGTGAACTGAGCGCACTGCGCAACACCTCGCAACTCATGCCCTATCTGCGGCCCGACGCCAAAAGCCAAGTCACAGTCGAGTACGACGGCACAACACACCGACCGGTGCGCGTGCACACCATCGTGGTGAGCACGCAACACGACGAGTGGATCAAGCCCTCTGACCACACTCCCGAGGCGCAAGCCGCAGCCGATGAGCAGATGCTCAAGGTCATCCGCGACGATGTGCGCAACATTCTCCTGCCCAGAGTCATCTACAAACTGCCCGAACCTGTGCAGGCCCTGTTCGACAAGGACTTGATTCTGCTGGTGAACCCAACGGGCAAGTTTGTCATCGGCGGGCCCCATGGCGACACGGGGCTCACCGGACGCAAAATCATCGTCGACACCTACGGCGGACGGGGAGCACACGGCGGTGGGGCGTTCAGCGGAAAAGACCCAAGCAAGGTGGACCGCAGCGCGGCCTATGCCGCACGACACATTGCCAAGAACGCTGTGGCAGCAGGAATTGCCGACGAGATGCTGGTGCAGGTGTCCTATGCCATCGGCGTGGCCGAACCGGTCAATTTCTTTGTCAACACCTACGGTACAAGCCATGTGCACCAAAGCGATGCCGAGATTGCACAAATTCTGGAGCAATTGTTCGACATGCGCCCACACGCCATCGAGCAACGGCTCAAGTTGCGGGAACCCATCTATGAAGAAACGGCCGCCTACGGACACATGGGGCGCGAGCCGCGGGTGGTGTCCAAGCACTTCGTCTCCAAGTACGAAGGCGAGCGTTATGTGCGCGTGGAACTGTTCACCTGGGAGAAACTCGACTACGTGGAAATCCTGCGCTCGGCATTCGCCTTATAATCATCAATCTTTCCTTTAAAGCCTGACCATGTCGCTGTTACGTGTCATCAAACAAAAGTGGAGCCAGTTCAAGCACTGGTACAAGTCGCTCTACAAGGGACGGCCCTGGTGGGTCAAGACCCTGGTGGCACTGGCTTCGCTGGTGGTGGCCTTTGTCCTCTATCTGGTGGCGGTCGACATAAACTTGCTGTGGCTCTTTGGCAAGTCGCCCACAATCCGCAGCATCATGCACCCCAAGACCAATGCCGCCAGTTATATCTACAGTGCCGACGGCATAGAGATTGGTAAGTTCTTCGACGAGAACCGCACTCCCGTACCCTACGACAGCATCAACCCGCAGTTCTTCCAAGTACTCATCGACACCGAGGACGAGCGGTTCTACAGCCACCACGGCATCGACTTCGGGGGGCTTGGGGCTGCCATCAAGGACATGGTGCTGCATGGTCGGCCACGTGGGGCCAGCACCATCACCCAACAGTTGGTCAAGAACATGTTCAGGGTGCGCAGTGACTACTCCACAGGACTGCTGGGCTACATCCCCGGTGTGAAAATCCTCATCATGAAGAGCAAGGAGTGGATTCTCGCCACCGAGATTGAACTGTTCTACTCCAAGCGCGAAATCCTGGAAATGTATGCCAACACGGTGGACTTTGGCAGCAACGCCTATGGCATCAAAACTGCCGCAAAAACCTACTTCGACACCACCCCCGCCAAATTGCGGCTCGAGGAGTGTGCCGTGCTGGTGGGAATCCTCAAGGCCACCACGGCCTACAACCCGCGACTCAATCCCAAGAACAGCCTGCGACGACGCAATGTGGTGCTGGACAACATGCAACGCTGCGAGCACCTCGACCCTGCCGTGTGCGACTCGCTGCAAGCACTGCCCATCGACTTGCACTTCAGCGTGGAGAGCGCACTCGACGGCGAGGCTCTTTACTTCCGCTATGCCGTGGCCGAGGAACTCAAGGGATGGTGTCAACAGAACAACGTGGACCTCAACACCGACGGACTGAAAATCTACACCACCATCGACATGGGAATGCAACGGATTGCCGAGCGAGCGGTCACCGAAAAAATGCGATTGGTGCAGCGCAACTTTGACCAGCACTGGGGCGACCAGGAATGCTGGGTCGATGAGGACGGGAACGTCATTCCCAATTTCGTGGAGGACAAAGCACGGCAAACCGACGTCTACCGCAATCTGCTGGCACGCTATCCCAACGACCTGGACTCGGTCAATTACTACATGAACCTGCCACACCGGGTGCACCTGTTCGACTATGAGACCGACACGCTCTACCGCGAGATGAGTTCCATGGACTCCATTCGCTACATGCTGCATTTCATGCACACGGGATTCATCGCCATGGAGCCACGAACGGGCCACGTCAAGGCTTGGGTGGGCGATGTGGACTTCCACACGTGGAAATACGACAAAATCACCGCCATGCACCAGCCGGGCAGCACTTTCAAACTCTTTGTCTATGCTGCCGCCATGGCGCACGGCCTCTATCCGTGCGACCGACGTCGCGATGCCTACATCGACACGCTGGTTTTCAACGAGTCCAAGCGACAAATGGAGCACTGGCGGCCCACCAACAGCAACGGACGGTTCACCAATGCCGACATGACGCTGCGCTCAGCGTTTGCCCAAAGCATCAACAGCGTGGCGGTGCGCGTGGCCAACGAGGTGGGCATCAGCCAGGTGGCACAGACGGCCAGAGAGATGGGCATCCGCTCCATGCTCGACGAAACACCTGCCCTGGCTTTGGGAGCCAGCGATGTGAATCTGCTCGAACTGGTCAACGCCTACTGCACCGTGGTGAACGATGGCATGGTGCACGAGCCAGTCTTGGTCACGCGCATTGTCGATGCCAAGGGCAACGAAATTTATCACCCCGACGTGCAACAAATGCGCGCACTGCCCTACCGCGCGGCTTTCCTCATGCAGCAGATGCTCATGGCCGGACGAACCGATGCCGGAGGCACTTCGATGGCGCTCAACGGCTACATCACTCCAGCCATGTACGACACCGACTTTGGCGGCAAAACAGGCACCAGCAACCGACACGCCGATGCATGGTTCGTGGGCGTCACGCCGCATTTGGTGTGTGGCGCATGGGTGGGAGGCGAATACCGGCAAATCCACTTCCGCACCGGTGCTTTGGGGCAAGGAAGTCGCACGGCTTTGCCCATCTGCGGGGCTTTCCTGCAAGGCGTTCTCAGTTCGCCGGCCTACAAGCGCTATCACGGGCGCTTTGCCGGACCACGGGAGTACATCGATCCCAAGGCCTATCAGGACTGCGCCAGCGACTACGCCACCGAGGAAGCGCCTGCCGACTCCCTGTTTGTGGACTCTCTCATGCTCGAGGACGAACTCCTCGATGACCCACATCTGGAATTGCCCGACAGCACAGAAATTGAGTGAGCGCCAAAATAAATTCTATCCTCTTCATTGTTCATTATCATTATTTTGTTATCTTTGTGGTCTGATAACGAAATGTCCATGGCCACAACCACAACCATCCAAGTCACAACCATTCTTGACTGCCACAGCCAAGTGGTGACTGTTGTTTTGGGACTGACGGACAATGATCTCACTCCCCACCGATGCATGAAACGGTAGCATCACGTGGGGAGTTTTTGTATCTTCGCATAAACTGATTTTTTAACTTAACACGATTTACTAACCATTAAAAAACAAACCGATTTATGAAGAAATTATTTTCTTTACTCCTAATGACTCTCCTGGCTACAGCCTTTGGATGGGC